>NZ_CP169639.1:300000-600000 GCF_042134615.1 Flagellimonas cixiensis | reverse complement strand
CTGCTATCCTGTATTTTACCAATGGAAAAAAGCGAAAAGTAGAAAAAACCATGGGCATGGGGTATCTTTCACAAAGTTCCAACAGTATTGTAGGGCCCCAAGCAGTAGACTCCATTCAATTTTTCGATATTAAGGGCAACTTGAACCGTACGGAAGTCCTCAACTGAAAAATTGGAGTGTAAATGCACTCAAAATCAAGTATTTTTGATAAAGTGTAAAAAAAACACGTATTTTAAGAAAATAGCTTTGCATAGACAAAAAACTTTTCCTAATTTTAAAAATGTGCATAATACACATGTAAGTTTTGTACAAGTGATATAGTTTATGTCAGAGTTAGTTATTTTAGTAATTGTTAGGGCCGTTTTTAACAACGGCCCTTTTTTAACTCCTTGAATACTAAACTTTTCGTTGACCACACGAACCCTAAATCAACATGGTACAGATTGGATGCTCTGTGGAATCTAAAAGGATATCTAAACCGAAAGAAGAAGTGAAAATTAACAAACAAAAAACAAGCCTATCCAGCTATCTAATTTTGGCCTTTTCTTTGATATTATCGCTGACTTGTATCAAAAAATTACTTCGGTATACCTCTAAAGAAGTTGGTGATTCACCCCCAATTACCGAGCCCGAACCCGTTCACCCGTTTAGCTTTGTCTCAGATAGTTTTATTAGAACATATGTTCAAATCAAGGGAGAGGGTAGAGCAACCCAAAGCGATTTTTTAGACATTTTGTGCGCAACTGGATAAAAATGATTACTAGAAAATATGACTTTGAAAAGAAAATATATTCAATAATTCAATTTGTCAGTGATAGTTACATTCACTGTAAATACTATTGCTGCAGTGCTAGTTGAGCTTTAAAGTAATTTAAAATTTAATCTATGAAAATTATGAAACACTACATCACACTTTTTGTTTTTTTGGTATCGATGGTTTTCTATGCCCAAAAAAGCCCATCTGTCCATGACCCTGTAGTGGCAAAACAAGGGGATACCTATTATTTGTTCTGCACAGGAATGGGCATTGCAAGTTGGACTTCAAAAGATTTGAAAACATGGGAAAAAGGAGAATCTGTTCATAAAGAAACTCCAGAATGGACCAACAGTGTTGTGCCTGGATTCAGGGGGCATATGTGGGCGCCAGATATAACCTTTCACAATGGAACCTACTATTTGTATTATTCCGTATCCGCCTTTGGGAAAAATACTTCGGCCATTGGCTTGGTCACGAATTCTACGTTGGATCCCAAGGACCCAAACTATAAATGGGAAGATCAGGGGATGGTTGTCCAATCTGCACCAAACAGGGATTTATGGAACGCGATCGACCCAAATTTGATCTTTGATGAAAACGGTACACCTTGGTTGGCCTTTGGCTCTTTTTGGAGCGGGTTAAAAATGGTAAAACTGGAAGATGATTTAAAAACCTTGGCGCAGCCGCAGGAATGGTATCCAATTTCGAGAAGAGGAAGAAGTTCGGATATTCCGGACCCCATTGCCGGTGATGCCCCTTTAGAAGCTCCTTTCATCTTTAAAAAAGGTGATTATTACTATCAGTTTTTATCATGGGATTACTGCTGTCGTGGCGAAGAGAGCACCTATAAAGTAGTAGTAGGGCGCTCAAAAAGTGTAACTGGCCCTTATGTAGATAAAGAAGGAAAAAAATTGAATGATGGAGGAGGGTCCCTATTCATTGAAGGTAACAAGAATTGGTACGGAGTAGGTCACAATAGCGTTTACTCTTTCGATGGAAAAGACTACAATTTTATGCATGGCTATGATGCAAGTGATGAAGGACGCTCAAAATTGATCGTTAAAGAGGTAACTTGGGAGGACGGATGGCCCGTAATTGAACCAATGAATTAATGAAATTATATGGACACATAGGATTGGTTTTTGTTTTTTTCCTGATTCTCTCATGCGATAAAAAACAGACAAGCAATAATTCAGCCAAAGAATTACATGCAACTATTGATATAGATCAGACCCAAACACCAATTTCGAGGTATCTCTATGGTATGTTCATGGAAAATTTGGGAAATGACAATGTGGGTAATTTGGTTGACGATGCACTTTGGGCCGAACTACTGGATGACCGAAAGTTTTTCTATCCAGTAAACAACGATACTTTAAACCCCATAAACCGTAAGGAGAAAATTAATAGATGGCGACCCATGGGCAATGTTGTCATGGACAGTGCAGGTTCTTATGTAGGGGTTCATTCCCCCAAAATATTGGCTTCCACTGAACATGAGAATGGAATACAGCAAAGTGGAATTGCCATAAATAAAGGCAAAAGTTATACTGGAAGAATCATTTTAAAAGGGTCGGAATCGGTGAAGGTCTCGGTCAGTTTGATGGCAGGTTCAGATAAAATTCAAACTATTGTATTTGACCGTTTGGATGAAGACTATAAACGATTTGATTTTCGGTTTAATTCAAGTATCGATGATCAAAAAGCGAAGTTGGTCATTAGCGGCATTGGGGAAGGCTCTTTCACAATAGGTGCGGTTTCGTTAATGCCAAGTGACAATGTTGATGGTTTTAGGGCCGACGTGATTGAACTGCTTAAAGAACTGGATTCAGAAATTTATCGCTGGGGCGGAAATTTTGTTTCCGGTTATGATTGGAGGGATGGTGTGGGCAATCCTGATTTGCGACCACCACGATATGAATATGCATGGAACTCTTTGGAGGACAATGACGTTGGCACCCATGAAATAATTCGATTTGCAGAATTAATCGGTGTAGAGCTGAGTATGACAGTCAACACAGGTTTTGGTGATGCACATTCAGCCGCGGAATGGATTGAGTATTGCAATGGTGCTCCCGATACCGAAATGGGGAAAATTAGGGCGGCCAACGGTCACCCGGAGCCCTTTAATATTAAGATGTGGTGTGTAGGAAACGAAAGTTATGGTTGGTGGCAACTGGGACATATCAATCTCAAGAACCACATCATTAAGCATAATATGTTCGTGGACAAAATGCTGGAAAAAGACCCAGACCTCGTGCTGATTGGTTCAGGCGCCTCCATCGAGGAAATGACAATTACAGCAAACGCCTATTTGGAAAACAATGCACTGAGTGATCAAGATGTAGTTCAAGTAGCCTACGATTCAGCAGACGATTGGACCGGAGGGATGTTGAGAGAGGCCAAAGGACTGGATTATATGAGCGAGCATTTTTATTGTGCTGTAGACAAGCGTTTTGATTTGGAAAAGGGTGATTATGTGGATGTAGATGCTCCATTGGTAGATTGGACCCGTAGGCCCGCAAACCGAATAAAATTAAAGGCTGAACACTACAAAGAATATCATGAACGTATCCCAAGTAGTAGAAATGTTCCAATCTATTTGGATGAGTGGGCTTATTATACAGACTGGGTGCATCCTACGCCAACATTAGGTGTAACCATTGGTTACGCAAGGGCCTTGAACGAAATGTTTCGCCATACAGATTTATATAAAATGGCTGGATTCACGTTTGCAACATCCTGCTTGTCATTCACAGATACAGAGTTGGATTACAACACAACAGGTTTAATGTTTAAGCTGTACAAATCGCAATTGGGAAGCATACCTGTAAAAATAGCAGGTAATTCACCACAGCCAGAGCCAAAGTACGCCGTTGGGGGCGACCAGCCAAAAGAGTATGCAGGGGGAAATCTATATCCTTTGGATGTAGTTGCAACCTTGACAAAAGACAAATCTGCCCTTGTATTCGCCATAGTAAATCCAACATCGGAGGAGCGAACCTTAAATCTGGATTTTGGCAATTCAATATTTGAGAACAAGATAGAAAAGTGGATGATGTCCGGAAGTTCTGTGGATGCCCGAAATATAGTCGGGCAGGAGCCAGAAGTGAAGATTATTCAATCAGAAATGGATTTTACCAATACATTAAAAATAGAACCAGTCACAATAAATGTGATCAGATATCACCTAAAATGAATTTCTAACTACCCTTAAGGATAACTATTGGCGTCAAACATTCAATTGCAAATTGGATGAAAGGAGCTCGGTGAATCTTGCTTCAATTAGGCTAAGGGTATTTAAAAGCGTTAAAAATCATTTCATTAAAATAGAATTCAATGAAAAATAGAGCCAATCAACCCTTTTATTTGAAAAGTGAACCTCGAACCATTGCAGTTGCTTTTGTTCTTTTTATGGCGATTTTGTCTTCTTGCAACACGGATAAAGAGCGTAAAGAAGAGTCTCTAGAGCCCGTAGAACAGAAAGAAAGTGCCATTACCACCATCTACAAAACACCAAAACATGCTCCTACGGTAGGTGCCATGTACCCAAGAGTGGTTAGATTAAAACATTATAAAGAAGGAAAAGGGAATATTTTGGTGACTTTTGAGCATTATATGAACAGGGAACCATCTTTCCCCATATATAGAAGTACCGATGATGGGGAAACTTGGCATTTGCTCAGCGAAGTGGAGGATACCAAAAATGGTTTTGGAAATAGATATCAACCCCATTTGTTTGAATTGCCCCGGCAAGTTGGGGAGTTTCCAGCAGGCACCTTATTCCTGTCAGGAAGTTCAATCCCGGATGATTTATCTTCAACCGAACTTGTGGTTTATGTAAGCAAAGATGGTGGCGAAAGCTGGGAATATCTCAGTTCCATTGTCGAGGGGGGTAGGGCTATTTATCCCAATGAAGGGGAAACGCCAGTCTGGGAGCCATTTTTAGGCTTGGATGCTTCTGGAAATTTGGTGGCCTATTACTCCGATGAGCGTTATTACGATGATGGTTATAGCCAAATTTTGGCACACAAGGTTTCAAAAGATGGAGGCCGTACATGGGGAGAGGTTGTTTTTGATGTAGCTGTTCCTGATAACAAAACCAGACCTGGAATGCCTGTAATCACCCAACTACCAACCGGTAAATACTTGATGATTCTGGAAGTAGTGGGTTATGAAGGAGTACCGGTCTATTATAAGATTTCAGAAGATGGTTTGGATTGGGGAGATGAAACCGATTTGGGGACTATGATTCAAAATGAAGAAGGTCACTTTTTAAAATCGACACCTTATGTGATATGGACGCCCTTTGGCGGCGAAAAAGGAACTTTGGTAGCCTCAGGAATGGGAATCAATGTTGATGGAGAATTGGTCGGCAATGGATATATGATTAATAAGAATCTAGGGGAAGGCCCTTGGGAACATATTCCAGCCGTAATTGAATATGAAACCGGGTACTCAGGTACACCAGGGGGGTATAGTCAATCAATGGTCCTATTGGATGATGAGGGTAGGGAAATTCTACAGGTTATTCCAGTGCCAACAGGAGAGGGTAGGCATATGGATATAAAATCGGCCAAATTTTTACTTCCAGAATAATCGGAATTCAAATTAATGAACATCAACGAAATACGATGTGCCTAAAAGAAAATTAAGGTGGCATGTATCGAATGCAATCTAAAGCATGGGCGACACTAAAAACAAACTAAATGATGGTAAGGATGAAATCAATATTAAAGGGAGCTCTTTACATGGGCATATTTTTGACCCAACTGTATGCAATTTCCCAAAAAGCAGTAGAAATAAATGTGAATGCCAATCAAGTAAACGGACCTATGGACCCCATATGGGCTTGGTGGGGGTATGACGAACCCAATTATACCTATATGAAAGATGGTCGAAAGCTGCTTTCTGAGATTTCCAATCTAAGCCCCGTTCCTGTTTTTGTGCGTGCTCACAGTCTTTTGGTTACTGGCGAAGGCACACATGCATTAAAATGGGGATCAACAAATGCTTATACCGAAGACGAAAATGGAAACCCAGTTTATGATTGGACCATAGTTGATAAAATATTTGATACCTATATAGAAAGAGGTATGAAACCTTTTGCCCAGATTGGATTTATGCCAGAGGCATTATCTTCAAAACCAGACCCATACAGGCATTATTGGAAACCAGGGGCCGCCTATGAAGATATTTATACAGGATGGGCCTATCCTCCAAAAGATTATGAAAAATGGGCAGAATTAGTCTATCAATGGGTGACCCATTGTGTAGAGCGATATGGTAAGGAAGAAGTTGAGAGTTGGTACTGGGAGCTTTGGAACGAACCAAATATCGGTTATTGGCAAGGTACTACCGAAGAATATATAAAACTATATGATTACAGTGCTGATGCAGTAAAAAGGGCCCTGCCAACAGCAAAAATGGGAGGTCCCGAAACAACGGGCCCAGGATGGGATGAGGCAGCAAAATTTTTACGCACCTTTTTGGACCATGTTAAAAATGGGAAAAACTATGCAACAGGAAAAAAAGGCTCGCCTTTGGATTTTATAACCTTTCATGCTAAAGGAAGCCCCAAGGTGGTGGATGGAATGGTTCAAATGAACATGGGGGCTCAATTAAACGATATTAGCAAAGGATTTGAAATTGTGGCATCATACCCCGAATTCAAGGATTTGCCCATCATCATCGGCGAGTCCGACCCAGAAGGTTGCGCTGCATGTTCAGAAGCCGACTACCCACATAACGCATATCGGAACGGTACTATGTATGCCAGCTATACCGCAGCATCTTTCTCGAGAAAATACGAATTGGCCGAACATTATGGAGTTAACTTGTTGGGCGCGGTCACTTGGGGCTTCGAATTCGAAAACCAACCCTGGTATGCCGGTTTTAGGGATATGGCCACAAATGGAGTTGACAAACCGGTTCTGAACGTTTTTAGAATGTTTGGTCTTATGGGAGGTGATAGGATTAAGGTGGACCAGGAAAATCTTAGTTATGATTTCATAAGGGTAAGGGATGAAAGTGTTCGAGGCGAAAACCCCGATATTAATGCACTAGCATCAAAATCCGAAAACTCCATTGCTGTTATGGTATGGAATTACCACGACAACAATGACTTAAATGTGCCATCTTCAACGGTTAAAATTGTTTTGGACAATGTACCTTCGGAAAAAGTATTGGTTCACCATTATCGCGTAGATCAAGAGCATAGTAATTCTTATAGTGTCTGGAAAGAGATGGGGTCACCCCAAAATCCAACACAAGATCAAATTGAGACACTGGAAAAGGCCGGTCAATTACAATTATTCACTTCTCCAGAGTGGAGGAACATTGAAAAGGGTGAAACAAGTTTTGAAATCGAATTACCAAGACAGGCAATCTCATTAATTAAGTTAATCTGGTAAAGAAAAAATATGAAAGCTGAAAACCAAAAGCTAAGCATACTTGAAAAAATAGGGTATGGCTCCGGAGACGCTGCTGTTAATGTGGTTATATCCTCAATGTTCCTTATAATAACGTTTTTTTATACCGATGTCTTTGGTTTAAAACCTAAAGATATGGCAATTTTGTTTCTTTTGGTCAGGCTAATCGATGCCATAACAGACCCATTAATGGGGCTAATTACTGATAGAATTACAACCAAATGGGGGCGATACCGACACTATTTTTTGTTTCTGGCCATACCTTTTGGCCTTTCTGTTTTCCTAACCTTTACCACACCTGGTTTTGATTATACCGGAAAGTTGATATACGCCTATATCACCTATATTTTTGTCACCTTGATGTTTACTTCGGTCACCATACCCTATATATCTTTGATTGGGGTATTAACAAGTGACCCAAAAGAACGTTTGTCTGCCAATGGTTACCGATTGTTCTTTGCAAAAGTGGCTGCATTTTTAGTATCTATTGTAGTACCGGTTTTAGCCGAAAAATTAGGTAAAAACGATATTGCCAGAGGTTACCAATTGGCTATGGGCCTTATGGCACTTATGGGAACACTTTTATTTTTATTTTGTTTCTACACCACAAAAGAACGTATTGAGCATGAGGTTGATAAAAAACCGTTGTTGGAACAATTTAGATTGTTGCTTAAAAATGGCCAATGGACCGTGTTGTTCGGAGTTTGTTTTACTGGAACTGTAGGTTACGTTATTCGAGGGTCTGTGGCTATTTTTTATGCGAAATATTTTCTTGGCGGGGATGCCAGTGTGCAGTCTACGTTTATGGCAACGGGGGTGACCGCAGCAATATTGGCCATGCCGGTATCAACTTTTATAACCAAACGCTACTGCAAAGTAAAATTGTTCAAGTATACGCAACTTGCCGTAGGAGCCATCAGTCTGGTTATGTTCTTCTTGGTAAAACCAGGAGATATGCTTTTGGCCTATGTGTTGTATTTTATTCTATCCTTTGTTGTGGATCTGCATGCACCGGTATTCTGGTCTGCCATTGCTGAAGCAGTGGATTATGGCCATGCCGAATCTGGAAAACGTGTTTCAGGTCTTTCTTTTGGTGGAATTTCCTTTGCTCAAAAAGCAGGAATGGGAATTGCAGGAGCCATGGTAGGCTACTTATTGGACTTTTTTGGATACATTCCAGATACCGTTCAAAGTGAAACAGCTATGGTAGGACTTGCTCTAATGCTGACCATCATTCCAGGTGTTTTTCATGTTATGATGGGCGGACTTATGTTCAGATACAAGATTACCGATGAGTATTATGAAACAATAAAGGCGAAATTGAATATCTAATTAAAATTTACGCCAAGGTTAAAAGGAGAGGCTGCAAATAATTTAATAATTTGAGCCTCTCCAATAATTTTAATTAGTTGATTTTGTTTCTGGAATCAAATCGTATGCTTTCTCTAAAAACATTGGATACAAAAACTCTCTTTTGTTCATATTGATATAGAATAGGGCGATAAGGTCGTTAGCGGGGTCAATAATGTATTCGGTCCCCATCATGCCACCCCATGAAAAGGCTGTATTGGATACAGCGGGAACATGTCGTTTTTGTTCATTCGCCAGTTCAAAACCAAGCCCAAACTGGAAGCCTTCTTCGCCACTGTGTTCATCGGGCAGGCGATTGATGCTCGTCATTAGTTTAATGGTTTCCGGTTGTAGAATTCGGTTGTTATTGAATTCTCCCTTGTTCAAAAGCATCTGACAGAATTTGGCATAATCCTCAATCGGACCATTGAGACCAATGGCTCCTTCCGCATAAGTCTGTTGCTTGCTCACTGTGCCTTCTGCAAATGTGGTGGCGCCTCTTTCCAAGGTTCCGTCCACAGCACTGTATGGGATTACAAATTTTGACAGCGCATCAGGTCCGTAATACCAAGCCGTGTTGTTCATGCCCAAAGGATCTAAAATCACTTCCTTAACATATTCCTGTAATGGTTTGCCAGAGATGCGCTCCACCATATACCCCAACATATTGCTGCTTACATGATAGTTCCAGTCTGTGCCCGGGTCAAATCCTAAAGGATATTTGGCCAAGGCCAACATTTCATCCTCTAGGAACCTAGCGTTCATATCACCCCCAAAGCTATGTTGCCCACTGGGTGAATTGGTATCTGTACTGGATTCCTCGACATTTTTTGAATTTGCCCTTTCTTTTTGACGTATTTCTCGAACCAATCCAGCTCCGAGCCCAGATGAATGCGACATCAGGTGAACAAATGTCATTGGGGTACTCACGGGGCGGGTCTCGTAAGTTCCATCCTCATTGACCTTGGTAACCACTTCATTCGGAATATCTGGAAAATACTTTGAGACAGGGTCGTCTATTTTGACTAGGCCTTGCTCTACCAAAGTCATAAATGCAACTGTGGTAATGGCTTTGGTTTGAGAAAATAAGACATAATAATCGTCTATTGTTGCGGGAATCTTGTTTTCAATATCTTTTAAGCCAAACGCTTTTTTATAGATGACATCACCTCCTTTTGCAACAAATCCAGCCACACAGTTCACCTTTTTTTCATCCACGAAAGCTTGAAGCAAAGAGTCTAGACGATGTATAGATTCCTGCCCAACACCCAATTCTTGAATATTTGGGTCTTGATCAAAACTTTGGGGAATACCCCTTTCTGGGGAGGGTGTTGGTTTGCAACCTGTAATTAAGGTCAATACCAACAATAGAATTGAATATAATCTTCTCATGACTTTGCTATTCTATGATTGGAAGTGTTAAATATGATGTATGCTCCGAATCGCGATAAATTGTTACTTGGGGTGCTGGATCTAAGGTCGGCGTACCTCGGCTAACAAAACTAATTTTGAGTTGAATTTTATGTCCTTTTTCAAAAACCATGGATATGGGCAAAATAGCGATTTCGAGTTCAGTGGGTTTGCCTGGTTCAAGGGGATCTACATCTGTTTCGTTTGCCGGATGCCAGGGCAGTCCCAAATTATTGTAAGGAGGTTCGCCTAGTTTTCTCATAGATGCGCGCAACTGGCCATAATAGTTATAAGATGTGATGGTCCCATCTGGAGCGACATCGTTTACCGTGGCCACAAAATCTCCATCATTGGCCGTTGAGGATACCCATAAGTTGATTTTTGAGTGCCCCGTAATTTCAATATCTTTTTCAAGTGGGGCTGTTTCATAAATGAGTGCGCCCCCGTCGGACTCTTTATCATAGGAAACGGTGGTTTGATCTTTTCCCTCTGATTCAACAGGAGGTGTATTGATAAGAGTACCATCATCACCCAAAAAAAAGTCAACCTTTTTTTCTCTAGGGATAGGCCAGGATTGCGCCGTACGCCATTCAGAACCCTCAGGTGAATTATAAGTGAAATAATAAACTGGAGGTTCTTCCATTACTCCATTTTCTATGCCTTTTAACCAAAAATCAAAAAAGCGTAGCTCTTCGATTACAATATCAAAACCAGTAAGTTCAAAAGCTGTTTTCCAATCACAATGTACGCCAGGTCCAAGCAGCAATTTTTTAGGTGTTGTATAGTTGTTGAACGCTAAAAAAGGTCCTGGTTTGGTATTGCCCTCATCCCAATTCACCGCCATATACATTGGAATTCCTGAAGCATTTATTTTATCCATATAGGTTGTTGGACTACTTTGAAGCCACCATTGTTTGGAAGCTTCGTCAGTAAACTCGGTGGAATAACCGTCCCGATATGGGAGATACCCCGGACTTTCTATTGTTCCTGCATGTTCTGCAATGGCCTCCTTTAATTGGGTTCCATCAACATCATCATCAACAGGTATTGCTCTTGCATCACGGTCTTCATGTGGAGTGGGGTCACCTGGCTTACGAGGGAATACGCCTCCACGGGCACCAGTAATGCCGCCGGGCACGCGAAAATCGAATACATCAAATTCAAAGCTCATGGCAAATACCGCTTTTAAGTGTGGAGGGGCCGTGGTAACTGCTTGCATTACACTTCCCCCTGTTGCTGAACATCCCCACATCCCCACGTTTCCATTGGACCAGGGTTGCTCGGCAAGCCATTCAGTAATATCATAAGCATCGTATTTGGCAGAACTTTGCCATTCGCCGCGATTGTTCCCTTCATTATGACCATATGAGGCAAATAGGCCTCGAAAATCAGCTGTGGCAACAACGTAGCCAAATTTTATTAGCCTACCTGCAGCCCCAGCGTAGTCATCAATGGTCAATTTTTCTTGAGCTCTATCGTTCCATCTTCTGTTATAAGGTGTGTGCATCCATATAACAGGAAGTGGGTCTTTAATTACCTCACCTGTGTTTTTATCCTTTGGGCGATAAATATCAATGGCAATTTTTACCCCATCTCTCATTTCAATGTATTGCGAGGTGAGGTTATGGTCATCAGCATAGATGGGTTCACTATAGCCTTTGTATTCTCCAGGTTTGGATAGTTGATGTTCGGCAAGGTCATCTTTTGATTTGTTGTCTTTGCAAGACGTAGTGCAAAACCATAGGGTTGCACAAACGAATAGAATTGCTCTGAATTTATATTTTGGCATTTTCATTAATTAAAATTTTACGGTTGGCCATTCAGCCCTGTCCCATTCAATGGGCTTGACCACCAATTTTGAACGTCCTTCATCTTTTTTGTCATAACCATGGGCGACGAAGTAAGTTTTACCATCAAAATCATAGACCGCGCAGTGACCGATACCGGCGTATTCCTCAGTTTCTCCAGCCACAAAAGTCCCTCCTCCAGCATAGAGGGGTTTACCTTCTTTATCAAAGTAAGGGCCTCGGATATCTCGAGAGCGGCCAACCACAACTTGATACGTGCTATCCAAGCCTCTACAGCAATAGTCTGTTGATACAAACAAATAGTAGTATTGGTGTCTTTTATAAATAAAAGGTGCTTCAATGGTGCCATCCCCTGGGTCTGTATCGGGCATGCCGAACGTTCTTTCTTGTTTGGCAATAGTATACCATTCTTGTGGCTCTGCAAGAGCTTTCATGGTTGAATCCAACTTCACTAATTTTAGGCCTCCCCAAAATGAACCAAAGGATAGCCAACCTGTTATCTCTCCTCCCCATTTTTTATCAAAATAGACGTTGGCGTCGATTGCATTCCAGAAATCCCTGCCAGGAATGGATTGAACGATCATTCCATGATCTACCCATTTATAGTCAGGACTACTTTGATCTAAGGTCTTATTGGTCATTACGCCGATAGCTGAAGTATTTTTTGCAAAAGCTGAAGGTGAATAATAGAGATAGTAGGTGCCGTCCAAATATTGAATATCCGGCGCCCAATAGCCTTGTCCGCGATAGCCGGGAATTATATCATCGGTGACCCAGTCCAGTTTACTGGGCACTGATTCGATTCTCTCCCAATTTTCCATATCGGTACTCTTGGCTATGCCGCCTCCAGTTGTAAAGAGGTAATAGGTGCCCCCTTCTTCAATCATAACCGGGTCATGCGCCACAAAGCCTTTGGAATCGTCTGGTACCCATTGCGCAATGGATAATGTGCTACTTAGGAGGAATAGGAATAGGTAAGTAATTTGGTTTTGAATTAGTTTCATTGGTATTATGGTTTAAGGTATTTGTCAAAGAATTTTTCCAATGCTGGAGCTGTTACATCAAGTTGTCCATTGTAAGCAATGCCATGGTCGCCTTCCATTTCCAAATATTCCAGATTGGTAGCGCCGGCGGCTCGCATCTTTTCTACAAAATCACGTGTTCTTTCTGGTAATACGATAGGGTCCTCTGTACCCTGAATAAGAAACATTGGAGGGTGGTCGGCCGAGATGTATCCTATGGGCCACCATTCTTTTTTGGCCATTTCCACATCACGTCCCAATTCTGTTGGAGGAGAACCTGCTCCGGCAACATTTACCATGCTGGAGTATTCGTTCCAACCACCATCGCCTTCCAAGTTCGCTGATTCTGGAACCATGGCGAGCATCATGGATAAGTGTGCGCCTGCAGAATGCCCGTAGCTTCCAATTCGGTTTGGATCTACATTTAATTCCTTAGCGTGTGCTCGTAACCATCTAACGGCACATTTTACATCTTCAATACAGGCGGGAAAGGGAGCCTCGCCCGTAAGCCTATATTCTACGTTAATGGTCACATATCCTTTATGGGCATAATCAACCATCATTTTTTGATACACATCCACAGATTTGGAACCTCCGGCCCAACCGCCCCCGTGAACGATAACCAACGCAGGGCGTGGTTCATTTCCCAAATTTTCAGGTACGGCCAGATCAAGTTTCCAACTATCACTGTCGCCTTCACGGTATGGAATATCTTTTGTAACTGTGATGGTGCTATAGCCAGAAGTTAAGCTTGCGGTAGCTTCTGGAACGCTGGCTTGTTCTTCTGGTTTTTCTGTTTTTTGGTTGCAGGCCATTACCGATAATGCCAAGAGTATCATTAGGCCTAGAGTTTTATGTGTTTTCTTCATTGCTGAATTGTTTAGATTAATAAAATTTATGTTTAAATGCCATTGTCAATTGCAGTTCTCCTGCTTTTTCCGAGTTGAAATCTGAGAGTCCAACAAGTGCCATTTTGGCTTTACTCAGATAACACTTCTGTTTTTTACTAGAATGATACAAGTATTGGCCCTGAAATCAAATCCAGCATACTGTATATAGATTTTGCCGTTAAAGGAGCAGCCCCGATAAAAAATCAAACCTTATATCCAATTGATTTTCATTGTTGCTGCTCCTTCTGGGCAATGTATTTTAATTAATAAATTTTATCTACACTCCATTAATAGACTACATATTGGTTAGGTTCGCCTGGCGTTGGTACTCCACTTGAAACTTGAGCGCCTTCTTCATAACTGTTTGAAAGAGGTCTAGAGAATGTAAGACCTGAACCTGATGCTTCCTCACCTACACCATGTTGTTTTTTAATCGGTGTTTTAAGTGTTACAAAGGTCGTTGGGCCATCGTCGTTTCTTGGTCGCCACCAAAACCTACGGAAGTCGGTCGCTGATTCCAATACTACGGTTTCTTGACTAGCACCTTTACCAATGGTAATGGTTTGTCCAGGACTAAATCCTTCTATGTTTTCAACTGGAATAATAGTGTCCCCAGCCTTTACTTGGGCACTCAACAAGGTGCCACCTGGCGATCCTAAAAGAGTGATAATGGCGGTTTCAGATTTATCGATACCTACAACAACTTTTTGACCGATCCTGAAATCATCCACACTATTTACCTTTACATTATTAGCCCCTGCTTTTACAGGTAATGTTAGTGTAATTGTATTATGTAATTTAAAATCGTTGCAGTTGCTATCGTTGTCTGTTCCATCAGGATAACGTCCGGTACTTCTTAATGGTAAAGTGGTAGGTTGCGTAGTTCTACGGCTTGTTCCACCACTTTGGGCAGGGGATTCCGTATAGCACCCCAATTCTCCCGCGCCTGAAATGGCATGATATCCTTCGGAAGCCCATGGATCAACTATCTCACCGTAGTTAAGTCCGTCAACAACATTTCCATTGGCATCACGTAAAACCATGTTTCCGGCCACAAATGAAAGTGCTGGGCCTCCAAACCATTGGTCTGGTTGGGCAGTACCTTGATAACCGGCAGTGGTCACTTTCGCATCAATTACAACATCATTAATTTCATGTGATTTGACCAAAGGCTTATCAAGTTTTATGGCAAAGCATAGCGGTAAAACGGGTTCGTTACTGGAATGCTCAAACTTTGTGGGAGGTTCAAAACTGATACCTGTTCCCCAAACACTGAAAGGCATGTTGTAGGCGTGGTCAAACTTTAATGGAGCTGTCAACTCCAATCCCGTTCCTGGATCGTCGCCTTCTTTGGTCAACGGGCCTCCAAAACTGTTGCGTGAAGAGGCTGTTCCTACTTTTTTGACGGTAACCCATTCAATTCCATGTCCTTTACTGTCAATATCAAGTCGTATACTATCTCCTACAGTGATATCTTTTACAGAGGATACTTTAATGTTGGTGTCTCCGGCTTTTGCATCCACGGACAACCAGGCTTGAGTACCGCGTTTTCCCACTTTGGTTACAGTGACTACCTCGTATTTTTCAATATCTCGCGCTACAGCCGGATAAGTGGCTCCATAGCCAATAGCCATTTTCTGTCCCACTTCAAAATTATCTACACTTTCCACAGGAATGCTTGTTGAGCCTTTTGGGATGGTAATTACCGGTCCTTCTGGTAAAGGCTGCCAAACTGTTGTGGGTGTGCCTGGAGTAAGTGGCTGACGATAACCGTAGTTAGCCATAAAACTAGTAGGAACCTCGCTTTCTACTCTTTTAGGTGCTTTGGAAATACTGGTTATTTTTCTGGTTTCTTTAGTTGGTCCTGAACCAATTTCTATTTCATCACCCACAGACATGCCTGTTGTACTTCTTACATAAATGGTAGATTCTCCAGATGCAGCAGGTACTGCCAATCCTGAAGTGGACAAACCAAGCAGGTAGAAATCGTTTGCACCAAGTTCTGTTCCTGCAGGTACTTTTATAGATGAAAATATTGGTAATTCAGCTTGATGCTGGGTCAGTGACCAATTCGAAATATCTATTTCACTTTCACTAGCGTTGTATAATTCAATGAATGTGTTGGTCAGGTTTTCGCCACTTCCAATTGCAAATTCATTTATTTTAACTGGGTTAACGTTACGTACTTTTTCAATGGCAGATTCAGTTTGGGTCATTCCATTAACACCATTGGTCCATTTTGCCAAACCAATAATATCACCATTGAGTGTTTCCGAACCCGACTTCACATTAAATACAGCACTTACAGTTTCTCCTGGTTGAATGGGCGTAGCAAATTTTTGCACTCTCTGATTGGTGCCTAAAACAACGGCCTCCCAATTTTTGGGAACGTCAATACTCAATTCAAGATTATTGACTGCGGTTTGTGAGGTATTGGTGTAGGTAACCGTTGTACTTTGTGAAGTGTTTGGGGCAAATGTTTGCAATCCAGGAGGTGTATCCAATGCAGAAGAGGGGGCAATACTTACCTGTGCCACTGCATAGCCAGCTTTAACAATATTTGCCTGTATTCTTTGATTGGTTTCTGCGGATGGGTAGGTGCCAGCGGCAGTCATTGCAGCTTCGTAAAAAGTACCCTGCGAATAGTTGTTGTTATCACCACCGTTACCTAGAACAATAGCTCCTTGTTTACGCATGGGGTCATAGCTGCTTTTGTTTCCTGCGAATTTTTCATTGATAATTCGACCACCATCGTACATGGTATATAATTCTCCTCCTTGGGCATCTCCGCCCATTGATCTCCAATGTCCTGGTTTTCCATCGGCTGTAGCAGTTACAAATCGCCATGAAATACTTGGTAGACCATCACAATATTTATCATTGGGGTCTGGGTTGACACATCCCACTAGATTATTTTCTTGATCGGTCATAATCCATGGGCCATCGTCTTGGCCATAATACCAAAAACGTGCGTTGCCATAATAGGTCGACTCCATGGTTCCATCACCATCATCCCGGCTATCTGTTTCCACATTGCCGTAGTTGAAACAGCAACCATCATTAAAATGATGTCCATTGATTACCCAATACTGACCTTCTGCTTGATCATCCACAGCAGTTCCTCTTGGGTCGTTCCAGCGAAGTCCCATATCAGGAGCAATAAAAATACCGTACACTTTGCGTCCCATTAAGGTGACTGGGGCCATATCGGCCATTGGTACATTATTAAAACCTCCCATGGCTGGCCCAATAAAGGCTCCACGAGGCGCCTGTTCTAAGTGGTTTTTCATTCCAGATTGGTCATAAAGTTTGGTAATCCAACAGTAGGTGTCTTTACAAAACTCATCTTGGGCCGCGGCATCTGCATATCCTCCCGGGTCACCTTCGCTCGGTTGTACAACACCAATATCCAAGGTTTTACCATCAGACTTACGCATTACTTGATAGAGGGGACCATCATAACTGGCATATAACGCTCTTGTGCTACTATGGGCGGCCACACAAGGGCAACCGTCTTCTGCATAAATATCACAAGGACCCTCTGGTCTGGCTGGAATTTCGCTCAGTTCTACTTCTGTCATAGACATGAAAACAATCGATACCGCAGGTATGAGCAGCGCGATTATTAGTGCAATTTTAAAAGGTTGTTTAATCTTCATTTTTAGTTAAATATTAATTTTTAGTGCATTTTTGGTTTGTCTGATTGATGAAATAGTCGCCAAATTCGAACCGTTTGGAATGTTTTTTACTCTTGTTTCAGTTCTTGTGTGACGTTTTTTATTGGCTTATTAGGATATTATTATCATCTAAATATTGTTGGTGGCAAGGTGTTGCCCAGATTTATCAGTTCTTGATCGAAATTATACTTCACCTTACATGTATTGTCAAAAACCATGGTTGCCCCTTTTGTTGGGGTATAAGGTTCCCATTTTGGAAGCTCCTTACAATTGGGATCTCCTGTTTTAACAAAGTTGATCCATGCGGAACTTATTTTGTCGGCTAGGGCATAGGCGTCTTTTCCACCTCCAGTGAGGGTTCTGGCCATGGCAATATTGTTGAACATAAACGGAAGCTCCATTCCATGGGCAGCGCCTAAACTACCATCGTTCACTGGCGATTGCCATTCAAAAAGATACACGTATGCGGGAGCACCTCCTTGGGCTTGCTTAATAGATGCTTGTTTTAAGGCTGTGGTTCTTACCGTGGTGGTCAAAATGTTTTGAGGGCGATTTTCATTTGGATAGGCCTCCTGATATGCAGCAATGTACTTTTCTGCATTTTCTGCGCCATAACGATCAGTGAGTGTTGCCTTTACCTCTGCCATGGTTAATGGCGTAATCAGTTTACGGTTGGTATATCCAAATTCGTTTCGGTTAGATCCAATTAGCATAGCCACATCTTTGGAAAAATCCGTCGGTGTTGGGTCAAAAGGGTGCTGTACAATATGCTTACCATCTACTGTTGGGCTTTGACTTGGACTCATCATAAAAGGAACATCTCCAGTAAAACTAGACATTGCCTTTCTGCTGGCATCCACTAGCTCTTCATAAGTGAAGTCATTTAGTTTTTCCGGATTCTCAGGAGTAACACCCAATTCCTTGGCAAAGTCAAGACCAAATTGTTTGCTTACCTCGCCTGTTCCCACTTTCAGGATTGAGCCACTTTGAACTATAGCGCGTTGAAATAATCCTGCTGCCTCGGGCATGGCCATTAAAGTAGTTACCTTGGCACCTCCACCGGATTGGCCATCAATGGTAACCATGTTCGGGTCGCCTCCAAAATTCGCGATGTTATCTTTAACCCATTTAAGGGCAGCAATCAAATCGCGTTGACCAAGATTCACAGATTCGGAATATTTGCCTCCCAGTCCCCTTAAATCCATGTAGCCTAAGATATTAAGGCGGTGATTAAGGGTCACCACCACGATATCTCCTTTGGCAGCCAATGAGCGTCCGTCAAAAAAGGGCAATTGATTGGCTGATCCTCCCGAAAAACCTCCACCGTGGATCCAGACCCAAACAGGACGTTTTTTACCGTCATTTATTCCTTTGGACCACACATTAAGAACCAAAGATTCTTTCTCGTCCATGGGTTCTACTACAAATTCAAATCCGAAACGATCATCCGATTGACCTCTCCAGGATTGTGATTTTCCTTGCATCACCTGCGGGCCATATATGGTACATTGCCTCACATCATCCCATTTATCGGGAGTTTCTGCAGGCATAAACCTTTCTGCTTTTGCATATGGAATACCTTTAAAGGCATATATTCCATCATCAATATAACCGCGGACTTTACCGTATTTGGTTGAGGTGACAGCAATGTCCTCACCGGCTTTTATGGGACCTTGTTGGCCAAAAGATTGCAATGCAATCAGTGACATGGCCACGGGCAGTAAACTTGTTAATATTTTTTTCATGTGCGTGTATGGATTTTATTAAAACATTATCGGGAACCGAATAGGGGTAGAGGTGGCAGCGTATCAACAAACTCTATTAATTCCTTATCATGATTCTTGACCACTTTACATTTATTATCAAAAATCATGGTCGCGCCATCTTCTGGATTGTATTTGGGCCAATTGGGCAATCCTTTGGCATTTGGATCACCTGTTTTTATGAAGTTGATCCAAGCTGAACTTATTTTATCAGCCAATTCATAGGCATCTTTTCCACCTCCGGTCAAGGTTCGGGCCTTCGCAATATTGTTGAACATAAAAGGTAGCTCCATGCCATGTGCTGCTCCCAAACTACCATCATTTACAGGAGATTGCCATGTGAACAAGTAGGCATAAACCGGAGCGCCATTCTGGGCATATTTTGAATCAACCTGATTTATCGCCCCACTTCTCAACATACTATCAAAGGTTAGAATGTGTTGTGGTTCTTCGTCATTGGGATAAGCTTTCTTATACAGGTCAATCAACTTCTGAGAGTCTTTCTCACCAAAAGTATTGGTCAACCTAGCTTTCACTTCTTGCATCGATTTTTGAGTGATAATTGCCCTATTATGATATGTGAACTCGTTAAGATTAGAGCCAACTAGCAATGGAATATCTTTGGAAAAATCGGCGGGAGGGTCTATTAATGGACTGCCAATCAGGTATTTTCCATCAACCGTTGGGGCATATCTGCCCATGATGCTATTTCCTTTTGGTCCCATAACATCAGAGGCAACCTGACCAGCCTTTAGAAGTTCCTCGTAAGTGAAATCGTTCAGTTTTTCGGTATTGTTAGGAGTTACGCCAAGCGCTGCGGCAAAGGCCAAACCAAAAGCTTTTGAGTCTTCTCCCCGCATTTCAACGGCAAGTGACCCGCTTTGAATGATTGCTCTTTGAAACAGTCCATCTGCCGAGGGCATCATCAATAATGTATTTACCTTGCCACCACCACCAGATTGACCTGCAATGGTAACTGTATTGGGATTTCCACCAAAATTGGAAATATTATCTCGTACCCACTCCAATGCAAAAACAAGGTCTTGCATACCAAGGTTTACAGATTCCGAATACTTGCCTCCCAATCCTCTTAAATCAATGTATCCAAGAAGATTTAATCTATGATTAACGGAAACTACTACGATATCGCCCTTTTCTGCCATCGCACGTCCTTCGTAAAAAGACAATTGGTTGGAGGAACCAGAAGCAAAACCTCCACCGTGTATCCATACCCAAACAGGACGCTTTTTGCCATCGTTGATGCCTTTGGACCACACATTGAGTACAAAACTCTCCTGTTCATCCATATCCTCAACGTTGAAATGAAATCCAAAGTTGTTGTCACTTTGTCCACCCCAATCTTGAGCTTTACCTTGCATGGCTTGAGGGCCATAAATGGTGCACTGTCGAACTTCGTCCCACAAATCTGGTGTCTGTGGAGGCATAAAACGTTCGGCTTTGGCGTAAGGGATGCCTTTGAAAGAGAAAATTCCATCATCGATGAATCCTCTGACTTTCCCATATTCTGTGGAAACTACGGCAATATTTTCTCCTGCTTGTATAGCGCCAGATTGAGCATAGGTAAATGAAATGTTCATCAGCAATGCCATGGCCAAAGCCAAAAGCTTGGATTTTTTTATGGGTATTAGGTTTTTATTGTTCATTGTTTTATGATGTCAATTGTTGAATAACAAGTTGAGAAAGTAGTTCGTTGCAGTATTAAATATTTAAAATGTATTTTTAACACTTGTAAGCTTCTCGTAAATATACTTAAATTTTAAGTACGTTTAAAGTTTAACCCCTTGGACCTGAATCTATTTGTTGTTGTTTAGAAAATAGAAAGCCTGCCATTCCAATTACAAGGGATTACCTCCGTCCAAAAATATTTTGAGCGGGTAGTGTAGACACAAATTCAATTAATGCCTTATCGTGATTGTTTACCACCCTACACCTATTGTCAAAAATCATTGTGGCACCGTTTTCCGGGGTGTACGCAGGCCATTCAGGTAAATTTTTGGCATTTGGATCACCTGTTTTTATGAAGTTAATCCATGCAGAACTTATTTTATCGGCCAATTCATAGGCATCTTTCCCTCCACCGGTCAATGGTCGGGCCAATGCAATATTGTTGAACATAAATGGTAGCTCCATGCCATGGGCTGCACCAAGACTTCCATCGTTCACGGGACTTTGCCAAGTAAACAAGTAGTTATATGCAGGAGCTCCACCTTGTTTGCTCTTGATGGCAGACTGTTTGATGGCACCTCCCCGGAACATCCCATCAAAAGTTAAAATGTGTTGGGGTTCTTTGTCATTTGGATAGGCTTTTTGGAATAAGCTGATGTACTTATCTACATTTTCACTACCGTAATGCTCTGCCAAGGTTGATTTTACTTCTTCCATGGTCATTGGGGTGATGATTTGCCTATTGAAATAAGTAAACTCGTTTAAATCGGTTCCAATCAACATGGCAACATCTTTCGAAAAATCCGCTGGAGCAGGGTCAAAAGGGCTCTGGGTGATATACTTGCCATCAACAGATGGACCAAAACCTCTTCCTATGTTTTCACCAACTGCCCGCAATACATTCATAGCAGTCTGCCCTCCTTCAACCAATTCTTCGTAAGTGAAATCATTGAGTTTTTCCGCGTTGTTTGGTGTAACACCCAAAGCGGCAGCTACAGCCAAGCCTAGTTTTTTTGAATTTTCTCCGTCGCCAAGGGTAATGGTGGAACCACTTTGAACAATGGCCCTGTGAAACAAACCTGCTGCTGAAGGCATGGCCATCATGGTGGAAACTTTACCACCTCCACCAGATTGACCGTTAATTGTAACGGTATTGGGGTCACCACCAAATTTGGCGATGTTCTCCTTAACCCATTTTAGGGCGGCTACAATGTCTTGTTGTCCAAGGTTAACCGATTCGGAGTACTTGCCTCCAAGACCTCTTAAATCCATATAGCCAAGGATGTTAAGTCTATGGTTGATCGTTACAACCACGATATCTCCTTTTTCAGCCAATGAAACCCCATCGAAAAACGGGAGTTGGTTTGCTGATCCTGCAGAATAACCTCCTCCGTGGATCCATACCCAAACGGGACGTTTTTTACCATCGTTGATGCCTTTGGTCCAAACGTTGAGTACAAGGCTTTCTTTTTCGTCCATAGGTTCTCGGTTAAATTGAAAACCAAACTCATAATCGCCTTGTCCACCCCAATCTTGAGATGTGGCCTGCATAACTTGTGGTCCAAAAATGGTACATTGACGAACATCGTCCCAAGCATCAGGTGCTTCGGGGGGCATAAAGCGGTCAGCTTTTGCATATGGAATTCCTTTGAATGCGTAAGTAGTTCCATCAATATAACCTCTTACTTTTCCGTATTTGGTAGGAACAACTGCGATATTTTCACCAGCTTGAACAGGTCCTAATTGAGCATGACCCAAATACGCAAAAAGCATAAGCATCATGGTCAATGACATTGTAATAGAAATAAATTTTCTCATTTTTTAGTGCTTAAATTGTTTTTTATTGATTTCACCGAAACATGGGGGGAAAGGGATATTGGCTCACAAACTTGATCAGTTCTTTATCATGATTGTGAACAATTTTACAATCGTTATCAAAAATCATGGTGTCTCCCTGATCTGGCCGATAGGGATTCCACTTGGGTAGCCCCTTTGTATTGGGGTCTCCCGTTTTTACAAAGTTGATCCATGCGGAACTTATTTTATCGGCCAATTCATAAGCATCTTTCCCTCCACCGGTCAGTGGGCGGGCCATGGCAATATTGTTGAATACAAATGGAAGTTCTACACCATGACTGGCCCCTAAACTACCATCGTTAACAGGGGTGAGCCATGTAAATAGATACGTGTATACCGGAGCATTTCCGGGAGCACTCTTTAGCTCGGCCTGTTTTATGGCTCCGTTTCTGAACATGGCATCAAAGGTGAGCATGTGATGAGGTTCCTTTTGGTCTGGATACGCTTTACGATACATCTCGATATAGTTGTCCACATTCTCCTCACCATAACGTTTTGCAATTTCAACTTTAACCTCGTCCAAGGTCTTAGGGGTTATAATAGCCCGATCATAATAATTGAATTCATGCAAATCAGTGCCGATAATGATGGCCACATCTTTGGAGAAATCTGCTGGTTCCTCATCAAAGGGACTTTGTACGATGTATTTACCATCTACCACAGGGCCGCTTCTACCTCTGATTCCGCTGCCAGAAGCCCTAAGTATCATTGAGGCTTTTCGTTCGGCAGCAACCAATTCTTCGTAAGAAAATTCATTTAACTTTTCAGGATTATCGGGCGTCACTCCTAAAGCTGCGGCAAAAGCCAATCCGAAGGCTTTAGAATCAGTATCATTACTGGGTATGCTACTCAATCCACTTTGAATAATCGCACGTTGGAACAATCCTGCTGCGGACGGCATAGCGGTCATAATTGAAACCTTTCCACCTCCACCAGATTGACCATCGATGGTGACAGTATTAGGGTCTCCTCCAAAATTGGCGATGTTTTCCTTTACCCATTTCAACGCTGCCACTATATCCTGCTGGCCTAGGTTTACAGACTCTGAATATTTTCCGCCCAATCCTCTAAGGTCCATGTAACCAAGAGTGTTTAACCTATGGTTGATGGTAACCACTACAATGTCTCCTTTATTGGCCAAGGAACGGCCATCAAAAAAGGGAAGTTGGTTGGCGGAACCTGCAGAATAGCCACCTCCGTGAATCCAAACCCACACAGGACGTTTTTTTCCGTCGTTGAGGCCTTGAGTCCAGACATTAAGTACAAAGCTTTCTTTTTCGTCCATGGGTTCCTTGCTGAACTGAAAACCGAAATTGTAATCGCTTTGACCTCCCCATTCTTGAGCGGTTCTTTGCATGACCTGTGGGCCATAAATGGTGCACTGGCGTACATCATCCCAAGTGTCTGGGTCTTGTGGTGGCATAAATCTGTCAGCCTTGGCGTACGGTATACCCTTGAAAGCGAAAATGCCATCGTCGATATAACCTCGAACTTTTCCGAATTTGGTATTGGTTACCGCAATATTTTCACCGGCCTCAATGGGACCACGCTGTGCGTAGCTGCGTCCTCCCAAAAGAACGACGCAAATAAGAATAAACGTAAGTTTTTTCATTGTGTTATTTTATTTTATGTATCCTTTTTCTCGATAGTACCTTTCAGCTCCAGGGTGCAAGGGAACCCCAAAATTTTTCCATACGGTGTTGGGGTCGTAGGTGTAAATGCGTATGTACCATTTTAACAACCCATGACTTTGATCAATTGCTTTGGCAATGTCATAGGCAGCTTGTTCAGGAGCATCATCCCGGATAAAAAAGGATTCTCCTGATCGACCAACAGTCCTTATTTTTTTGTTCATGCCCCGTAACATGGATTGATGTGCAACTACCAATTCTGCATCCACATTATTCTCAGCAATCTTTTTTCTTAAATCATCGGGGAATTCCAGAAAATGGAGGTCGTATCTTTGACTGATCACCGTCCATTGGTCAGATTCTGGATTCATGGCGGGTGTGGCAAGAAATCCCGACATGATATCAAACTCACCTGCTTCAGCTTTTTCTCGGGTCACATCTATTTTGCCACCCCAATCAAGAATATCTTCCCTAGAGATATCGTTATAGTTTAGGACCTCTTCTAAATCGGCACTAAATCCATAAAACCTTACGGGCAGTTTTTGCTCTTTGATTTGTTGGATGCTTTCAATCCCAGACTTCTTATTGATGGCCATTAGAAAATAGTAGGGATCCTCAATTTTGGCAATGAGTCGCAAGTTTTTAAATGGGCCACCCCCAAAATCGTTTTTATAGGCATTATAAAGCATGGCGCTGGAAGTAATTCCGAAATCCACAGGGGCATCGATTCGGAAATTTAAACCGTCTTCAATGTTATAATCATCGAGTGGAGGAGGGTAGCTGCTGTTTGAGACCAAACTTGGGCCGTAAAAACGGTTGCAGTTTCTGCAAATAATCACAGCGTAGCCTAAAGGTTCCATGGCGGCCTGTATGAAGTCACCAAGCTCTCCCCATGGGCATCCGTTTGCACATGCCGATGCGACAACGGGTCTTTTGGTTTCCCACCCAGTTTTACCCACATCAATATCCTCTTGTCCTATGGAGGTCCAAATGGTTCCAGACATCAATAGACATATTGAGGCAATCCGTAAGACTTGTCTAACAGGGGATGTAATGGTTGAATATTTCATGATTTTAAGCTTATTTGGCCCAAGTCATTCCTTCAGGTGTCATTCTCCATTGGAAATAACTGTCCAGTACTTTCATGGATTCTTCACTTGGTACTGGACCCGCATGGGGGTTGGTCATTAAATACAATACATCTGGATTCTCATCACTGAATTCTGGCCATTTGGGGACTCTTTCACCATTTGGATTTCCATACTTGGCAAAGTTGGTCCAATAGGTTCCCATGATTTCTTGAAGCTTAAGGTCTCCTGTCGTTGTGTTCTCATCATCCTTATTTAGATTCATGAAAGCATAGGCTACGTCTTGACCATGGGGTGAACCATACCCATACTTTGGTGAACCTTCGGGATAATCCGGGTGTTGATCAAAGTAATAGTAGTACACCTTTGAATTTCCGGTCTGTGATTGCAAACGCCCCCAAATCCAGGTTTGCCAGCCAAAAGCTGCATCCCGACTAAGATCACGAGCTGTTTTGGCGACTTTTTCTTCACCAGGTGGATAGGCTATAAGCAAAGTATCGGCATAGGGGCCATAACGTTCTTCTACACTTTTCACGTAGGCCTCTGGTTCGCCAACTCTTAAAAAGCTTGCTCCTTCATCAGAGTTATACCCTATCATTACTGGCACATCGTTATATGTACCTTCTTTGTATAGTTTTGTTTGAACGTCTGGAATTACGTATCCATCTACGATAGGCCAACCTCCTGTCATTCCCATCCCAGAAGGTAGCTCTTCGGGTGGCAACTTTCGTAATTCCTCAATTGAAGAGGCTCCTGCTTTTTCCGTAAAGGTCAACCCATCAGCTTCAGCTTGCTGTAGTGTTTTCATATTTTCACCGGGGTAGGTGGTAGGTCTGGTAGGACCGAACGAACCACCACTTTGCGAAATGGCACCATGAAATAGGCCTTTTGCCAATGGAGAAGCGCATAACATGCTCACGGCAATACCTCCAGCAGATTCACCAAAAATGGTCACTTGATTAGGGTCGCCCCCAAAGGCTGAAATGTTTTCTTGAATCCACTCCAGTGCTGCAATTTGGTCGAGCAAACCATAGTTTCCGGATACATCGTTGGGACTTTCCTCACTTAACTCAGGATGTGCAAGAAAACCAATGGTGCCAACACGGTAGGCTATACTTACCAAGACAACATCTTTTTGGGCCAAGTTAGCCCCATCATGAACGGGGTAGGCGGTAGACCCACCTCCAAATCCACCTCCGTAGATCCATACCAAAACGGGTAATTTTTCATCGAAAGATTTTGCTGGGGTCCATATATTCAGGTAGAGGCAATCTTCACTTTTTCCTCCGGGAGGATTACCGCCCTGAAAGGGGGAAGGGGCAAACTCAGTTGTTTGTTTTACGCCTTCCCAAGATTCTAAAGGTTGTGGAGGTTTCCACCTAAGTTCACCAACGGGAGGTGCGGCAAAAGGGATGCCCTTAAAAATGGTTAAACTATCCTCTACGGTACCCTGAACAATCCCGCCTGATACTTTTACCTGGGTGGGGTCTGAGATAGTGCAAGAGTTTAAAAAGCATACAGCAACAACAAAAACCAATACATAGGTTTTGATAAAATATTTCATCGTCCTTAATTTTTAGTTGAAATTCTTGCTCTCCAAGGTCCAACCTGGGTAGTCCGAAAGGTCACTATCTACAAATAAGGAGGCATTGTCCGATTTATCTTTTAGTTGCCAATCCAACCAATCCAAGGCCATGTCAGAAAATGACCCGCCATATTGTTCAGCAAAGGTTCCCATATGACCACCTTCAAGTAGATTGGCAAAGGCAACGGGAACATTGTTTAGGTTTGCGTAGTCTTTTACAGCATTAGAATATGCTACATCAGACTCGCCACCTATAATATAAAGTATGGGCTGTGATACATTTTTTAATGTTTCTGGGGAAGCATCGGCCATTGTCATTTCACCGATACCAGAGTTGTACATAATAGCGGTCTTTACCCTTGGGTCTTTGGCCGTGGCCAGTACATGGCAACCACCACATGATTGTCCTCCTGTAGCAATTTTGTTAAGATCTATGGTGTTGTGGTAATCCGACTTCTTCAACGCATTTTGTTCTGCTAACCAGTCCATGGCAGCTAGCATCATGGAGCCATCAGTTTTGTTAAGTTCACGGTCTTTGAGGTCAGCCTGAAGTGCTCCAAGAGCTACTACAATATAACCATGTGAAGCAATGTCCGTAAGTACTTTTTCATGGGTGATTGAAGTGTCGTTACAACCTCCATTGGCAAAAACGAAAATTGGAAGCTTCCCTTCTTTTTTTACAGCTTTTTTTATGTTTTCAGGCCTATAGACAACATAATTGGATAATGATTCTTCTGTAACCGCAATAGATTTATAAGGACCGCTACCTCCGTTATCGATTAATTTGGACTTTACAATTTGGGTATATCCTAAAATGCAGGTGAGCAGAGCGACAAATAATGATGCGCTTTTTTTTCTTAAAAAAATGTTCATTTGAGGGTTTGGTTTAGATATAATTGTTAATGTGCCCTCTAAAAATACAATTTATTTATAATAAATGTAATAAATACACATATTAATTTTGTGATTCGTCTTTTAATTGATGTAACTGGTGCTCAGTGTTAAAGGAAAACTAGTGAGGCAAGGAATACTTCGTAAAATGTTTCAATTTAAGTTGGTAATGTTCATAAGCGGGTGATTCTTTTAAAGGGGATTCAAAAACATCGTAAGCCTATAATGTACAGTGCCCATAAAGCGATTCAAGTTGTAGGGTTCACAAATTTTCCTTTCTACCTGTTCATCTATGAGTCCTATTTTATAAGGTCAATTATTTAAATATTGCGGTAATCAATAATATATCAAGTGATTTAAACTTAAGATCAACTGCAAATTTGACCCAAGTAGGCATGAAAAATTTTCAAATCAGGTTTTTGAGAGGGGTCAATTTTTACATTTCATATTGCCACGGTATTCCGGTTAAGCAATATTATCATTCGAGGGAGGCAAAAGCTTTTTTAATTTGTTGGAAGATTTTAATGTCTATGGTAGTTTTTTAGTGTCAAAAAAAAACAGGTTCCTTGGATAGTAGTATGCGTGCTTTTACCCTAATCACAAAATATTGGGAGATTTAGAACTGATTTTTGAAACGAAAAACACCAGATCTGTTTATTAATAATTTACAGATCTGGTATTTTGTTTTTATACTATTTCAGTGGAGCCGGAGGGATTCGAACCCTCGTCCAAACAAGCAATAACTAGGCTTTCTACATGCTTAGTTTTGGTTCAATTTTCGACGCACGACCGACCCAAAACAGCCTATCGTACGCTTAGCTTCTTAAGTTTTACGACCTTATCGAAGCTATAAGATCGCTATGTTGACTTTTATGGTGCCCCAAAAAAGACCGCCATCAACAAGGGCTGTCAAGGGACATTCAGCTTGCGCGCCTTGCGCGCCGAGGCTTGGACTTACTATAATTCAGTCAATTAAGCAGCTAAAGCGTAGTTAGACTCGCCATTTAAAAAAGTTGAGACATTGAATTAACGAGCATCATTCCCATAGCTCGACATGCTTACATAACCATTGGTCTCGCTGTCAAAACCAGTCGGCCCCATAATGAGATGGCAAATCAATGATTTGCGTAATCGAATTTTGCCCTGAGCATAGTCGAAGGGCCTAGAATCCGAAGATTTCACTCATTTTTTTATCAAAGAACAAATCCTGCACTGAGCGCAGTCGAAGTGTTGGCGTTTCCCCCACTCGCTACACTTGTGGTGGTTGGGCTATCGGCTTTATCTTTTTCTGTCATTTCGAGCGCAGTCGAAAAACAGAAAAAGGATACCACCTCTATCCCTAACGCGGGCGGCAAAGGTAACTTATATCTTCAAAACACAAAAAGTTTGCGCTATCTATCCAATACCCTTATTTTGGTCAATAATTATACCAAAGCAGTTTATGAAATTCGGAATTATTCGCGAACGTAAAAATCCGCCAGATCGCAGGGTGGTTTTGTCTCCATCAGAATGTCAAAATGTCTTGGAACAGTTTCCAGAGGCAGAAATTTTGGTGGAATCGTCACCCATCCGAACTTTTTCCGATGCAGAATACACAGAAAAAGGCTTGTTGGTCGGTGATGATATGGAATCCTGCGATGTGCTTTTGGGGGTAAAAGAAGTGCCTATTGATGCTTTGGTAGCCAATAAAAAATATTTTTTCTTTTCCCACACCATAAAAAAACAACCTTATAATAGGGATTTATTGTGCGCCATTCTCCAAAAAAATATTGAGCTGTATGATCATGAGGTCATAACCAATTCAAAAGGGCAACGGTTGGTAGCTTTCGGGCGGTATGCGGGAATAGTGGGCGCCTACAACGGATTCCGAGCTTATGGATTAAAATACGGTTTGTTCAAATTGCCCAAAGCCGAAAATCGTAAGGACCAACAGGCGTTGATAGCGGAACTTAAAAAAATTAAACTACCCAACATCAAAATCCTTTTAACAGGAAAGGGGAGGGTAGGCAATGGCGCCAAAGAAATGTTGGACGGTATGGGGTTAATGAAAGTTGGTGTGGACGATTATCTGCACAAAACTTTTACCGAACCGGTGTACTGCCAAATAGATGCCGCTGAATACAATAAAAGAAAAGATGGGGTTCGTGGAAGCAAGATCGATTTCTTCCAAAACCCTGGAGATTATCAATCCAATTTCTTTCGTTTTGCCAAAGCAACCGATTTCTACATTGCCGGACACTTTTATGGGGATGGAGCGCCCTATTTGTATACCCGTGAAGATGCCAAACAGCCTGATTTTAAAATTAAAGTGGTCGCAGATATCAGTTGCGATATCGATGGCCCGGTAGCATCCACCATAAAGCCATCAACCATTGCGGACCCCATTTATGGGTACAATCCAGTGACTGAAAGCGAGGATGATTTTAAAAAGGAAGATGTAATTGCCGTCATGGCCGTGGATAATTTGCCTTGCGAACTGCCTAGGGATGCCAGTGTTGGGTTCGGTGAAGCCTTTTCTAAATATGTGATCCCAGCATTTTTTGATGGCGATGCCGATGGAATTTTGGAACGAGCCAGAATGACCCAAAATGGTCAACTGACACCACGATATGGTTACCTTCAAAACTACGTTGACGGGAAAGAATAGACCGAAAATCGAGAATTATCAACAAGGGGGTTGTAATGTATTGTTTTTTGGTATATTGTACATCCTATACTTGCGATAAAGTGAAGTTTAACTGGTTATTTTCTGGAGATGACAATCCAGCAATGAAACGGACTTGTATTGACCTCGAGTACAAGTTAAGACCAAGAATCACAAAGTTCCTTCTTTCAAAGTTGGACAGTGATTATTCTGGCGATTTTTCTCGTTTTTGCTTTGATGTGGATGTGGACCGTAAATGGGTGACCATTTCCGATAATACCCCAAAGGAATTGATCAGTAAAATCTGGGCCGATTTTGATGCGGCAATCAATGGCGCTCCTTTTCCTTCCGTAGCCTGATTTTTAGTTCGCATTAATGTCCCAACGAATAATTGCTTGTTCTTTCGGTGCAACATAAGCGCTCAACGCCTTTAAGGTGAGGGTGATATTTTCCTTTTTTTCCAAGGTTTTAATATTAAGCGTTTTGGTTTCACCAGCAGGAAGGGTAAATACCGGTGAGCTGGAATAGAAAGTATATTCCATTTGATTTTCGAACAAGAGGTCACTGCTGGTCACATTCTTAACCGTAACTTCCAAAATAGAAGTTTTATCAATGTATTCCGCTTTTTCAATAACCACACTGGCTTTGAGCAAGGGCACCAAATTTTCCTTTTTTCCCACAAACAATGAATTGAACACAGCAACCGTCCTGCCGGCAAACAAAGCTTCTTTCATCGATTGAGGGGTTCTCTCCTTGGCAAAAACCAAAGTTACAGGTCGGTCTATCCCTTTTCCTACATAATCCCAATCGATTAATCCATGAATATCACTGGTTCCCATAATGGTCAAATTGTTTTCCAAGGCCAATGCCAACGACTCCTCGGCATAATCCCCAACATTGATCACTTCGATACCATGCAATTCCCCATTTTTGATGCGTTCTTTTTGAAAATCGCTCAAAATCGGATTACCAGTTGGCGATTGTGCGTACCAAGCCGGATGGTTCCAAAACACAAATGCCCCTTGTTTTTTTGCCTCTTCGAAGGCATTTTCAGCTTTATTGTTCAACAACTTGTTCGCATCATCAATAAAAATGGCATTACTGTGCCCCATGGGCGCCTGCCTGGTTATTTCCGAACCATGAATGATCAATAGGTCGTGGTCTTGGGCTTCTTTTAGGGCGATTTCATAGGAACGGTTTCGGTCTGGATGCGGAATATCTTCTTTATGGGGTTGATATTCCAAGTGTTCTGTCAAAGAAATCACATCAAGATTATCGCGCAGTGCTTCGCCGACCCTAATGGTTGGCCAAACATCACCATCAGAAAATACGGTATGCTGGTGTAGGTCCGTTTTTAAAGTAATATATCCTGGAACATCTGGAAATTCAAGGGCCCTTGAACTTTTATGAGTGTGTTCCTGTGATAAAAGACTGACCGTGGTAAAAAATGCGATAAAAAAGGATTGGAATTTCATGTTGATGGTTTTTTCAAAACTAAAAAACTTTAGTAGTGATTTAACCACTACGATCACATTTTACAAACTGTTAACCTGTACGTAAAGTTGTTGGGGAATTGCTTTAAAAAATGACATTTGAAAAATCACAATTAATAAATTTTTAAGGAACGAAAACACACCACTATGCAAAATCATCACTAGGTTTGCTAGCTTAAAACCTCGACACCTTGCACATTGACTTGATCATTGCAGCGCTTTGGAGCCTTTCCCCATTTGGTGAGGCCAAAGTGGGCATTCCTTATGGAATGTACCAAGGGGTGAACGTGTACCTTGTGTTTGTTGTGTGCTTTGCAGCCAATGTGGCCGTATTTCCTTTGATGATGTTCTTTTTAAAGTACATTAATCGTCACCTGATCAAATGGCGATTCTACAAAAAATCCGCCGTTTATGTCGGCCAACGTGCCAAAAAAAGTTCGGGCAAGAACATACAGCGCTTTGGGTTTATGGGCATCGTGCTCTTTGTGATGATTCCATTGCCGGGAACAGGTGTTTATGCCGGAAGTATTGCTTCGTACATATTTAAAATGAAAAAACGACAGGCCTTCGCGGCCAATACGATTGGAATTTTCTTTTCCTCACTTATAATTTGGGTAGCCACCCTAATGTCCATGAAAGGTGTTTCGTAAAAACGAATTTTATTACACAAGGTTTACTGCGGTTAGGGTTTGATTTATTTATTTTGTTCCCAACGTAGACATAACACTAACCTTAAATTTTTTCTATGGCTTCTGGTTTTTTTGCCGTGTTGGATGATATTTCCGCATTGATGGACGATGTGGCAACCATGAGTAAAATTGCAACTAAAAAAACAGCGGGTATTTTGGGCGATGACTTGGCGGTAAATGCCGAAAAAGCAACCGGGTTTTTATCCAGTCGTGAAATTCCAGTGCTTTGGGCGATTACCAAAGGTTCTTTTTTGAACAAGTTGATCATTCTTCCTGTCGCTTTTTTGTTGAGTGCTTATTTACCCGTGGCCATTACCGTTATCTTAATTTTAGGCGGAGTTTATTTGGCGTATGAAGGAGCGGAGAAAGTTTACGAATATATTTTTCACCGTAAGGAAGAAGGGCATAAAAAACGTATAAATGAGGTGCCAGAAGAAAAATTGCCCGAATTGGAAAAACAAAAGATCAAAGAGGCCATCGTAACCGATTTTATACTGTCCATAGAAATTGTAATTATAGCACTGAGTACGGTGGTCAATGAATCATTGACCGTTCAGATTGTATCGGTATCGGTTGTGGCAATTATAGCCACTGTAGGAGTTTATGGCATTGTTGCTTTGATTGTTCGAATGGATGATTATGGGTATCGCCTCATCAATTTGAATAAAGAAACCGATAGTTTTTCAGATAATGTGGGAAAAGTTTTGGTGAGTGCACTTCCAAAGGTTATAAAAGGATTGTCCATTGTGGGAACCTTGGCCTTGTTACTGGTTTCTGGAGGTATATTTAACCATAACATTGAATTTTTCCACCATTTGTTTCCAAGTCTGCCCACCTTACTCAAGGATTTTATTTTTGGACTTGTCATTGGTTTTGCTGCTCTTTTTTTACTGAAGTTGCTGAAAAAGTTGTTTAAGCGTAGTTAAGTGGTTTCGAAAAGGAGCAAACTGCCCTGGAAATCCCAGAGCAGTCCACTGGTTTTTAATTTGCAAGTTGTCCCGACCAATCAATCTTTCTTGAGGTAAACATAATGGTGGCCAAAATCACGAAAAGTCCAATACTTCCAACCAAAAGCGCATAATCTTCCAGTTGAATAATCACAAAAATGAATGAGTAAAGCCCTAACATCGAGCCCAAAATCAACATTGTAAATTTTGTGCTTTTTAGAATTGATCTTGAATAAACCGTTATTAATGAAACTACGGCTATCCCTGAAATCAAATAGGCAAAAAGATAGTTTTTGTGCTCGGAAATGGATATTAAAAGAGTATAAAACAAGACCAAGGCCAAACCAATCATTAAATATTGGAATGGATGAATTGGTATTTTACTGCTTATTTGAATCAATAGAAAAACTAAAAGGGTTAGACCAATAATCATAAAGCCATATTTACTGGTTCGAGATGTTTTTTGATAATCATCTACCGGAATCAAAAATTCTGTACCAAAGGCAAATTCTGTGAGTTGCGGTAGGGTGTCAAAAAATGACTGTCCAAACCTTCTATTGGTTTCGAGAACTTGCCATTGTGCTTCAAAACCGTTTTCTGAAATTTTCTTTCCTTCTGTACTAGGTAAAAAATTGCCATTAAAACTTGGGGAGTGCCAATTGGACTTCATGTCCACCTTGGTTTCCTTACCAACAGGGACATATTGCAAGCGATTACTGCCATTTATTGAGATATTGGATTCAAATTTTAGTTTATTGTTTTGAATTTCTTTAAGGTTCACAATAAAACCGGATTCAAGTGTATTCATGTATGCATTGTCGAACTTGGGCTTTAAATCATATTTGTGATTGTTGAAATTAATGGCAACAGTGTTTCGAATGCCTTTTAAATTGCTCACCTTATATAAAATGGTAGCTTTATCCCAAAGCATGTCCTTGTCCTCAATATCCGTTTCAGTAAGGTCCAGTGTGGAAAAACTACCTTTAATATTGGAGTCGGCAGTGTACACGACGGATTTATATATGCCACGTTCCAATGGTTGAGTGGTGACGTTAGCGTTTACGTCGAGTTCATCTGGAAAGAAATAAGCCTCATGCTTTACTGCTTTTTGAGTCTTTAGAAAAGTTTTGGTTTTTTCATCGAATACTTTTTCTTCTACATATTGATGGTAGGGCACTTTTAAAATAGGGCCGTTGATAATAACTTCTTCACCCCATTTGGTATTGATTTCTGAAATTACTTCACGTTGTCTTTGGCCTCGTTCGCGAATAAGGTCATCTACAAAGCCCAAAGGAATCAATAGAACTAAGATCAGGAATCCAACCGTGATCATTTTTGCTGATATAGAGTTTTTTAGCCAATTTCCGATGCGTTTTTGTGGTGTCATATTTATTAATTTAAAGAACTTTGAAAAACAAAGTGAATTGATAAAAAAATTTAGTTTTGATTCTTAATTATTTGCTCAAGAGCGGCAATATGCTTTTTAAAAGCCTGTTTGCCCAGTACGGTAAGTGAATATTTGGTGTTGGGTTTTTTTCCAATGAACGATTTTTCAATTTTTATGTATTCTGCTTTCTCCAAAGTCTTGGTATGGCTTGCCAAATTACCATCGGTAACATCCAAAAGTTCCTTAAGGCGATTAAAATCAACATCATCATTGACCATTAAAATGGACATAATACCCAATCGAATTCGATGGTCGAATAGTTTGTTGATATTATCAATTAGCCCCATATTATCGCTTTTCCTCTTTAAAATGCATTATTGTGCCATATACAATGTGCAAAATACCGAATCCTAATACCCAAAACCAAAACCCGTAACCTGGAAATGCAGCACAGATCAATCCGATCACGATTTGACTGTAACCAAGGTATTTTACCGTGCCAATGGTATATTTTGATGCGTTGATTAATGCTAATCCATAAAAAATAAGCATTAATGAAGCAGTAAGACCATAATGTCTACTATTAAGTTTGATTAGGATATAAATACCTCCAGTAATTAAAGGGACAAAAAAGTTGATCAACAATCTTTTTGTGGTGTCATCCCATATTTTTTCATTATTTCGTTTTGCTTTTCTCGTAGTGAGTAAATAGGCAGTAACAAAACTTAGAACTGCTACCAATATTAGGATACCAATTAAAAATTTGAAGTGAATACTACTTATGGTAATGGGTTCACCCTTTGTGGGAAGAAGGAATAAATAAGCAATTGTTGCTCCAGCTATGGCATAAATTCCAGCTAGTATACCAGAAAGGCCTGTAAGCGATATAAATCGGGAGGAACGACTCATCATGTCCTTGATCTGCGTTATATCCTCCAAGTATTTTTTTGAATCCATATTAAAGTACTTTGAAAATCAAAGTTAAAATAAAAATTGAATAAAAATAATTTTTTTGAATATTGGTATAATTTTAGCCTATGAACCCGGCCGAAGAATATATCATCAACCAGAAAGAACCTTACCGAAGCATTTTATTGCATCTAAAAGCTGTAATCGAGTCTGTTGTTCCTAATGTGGACATGAAATATAAATGGAGTATCCCTTGCTTTTATGCAGGCAAACAGCCTATTTGCTATTTAAATGTGTCCCAAAAAAAGAAGTATGTGGATATTGCTTTTTGGAATTCGGCCCATTTGACACTGCATTTGGATAAAATGGTCAATGAAAACCGAAAGGTGGTCAAATCCCTTCGCTATTTTTCATTGGAAGAGATTGATCAAGAAGTGTTGATGGAAGTTTTACAGGAATGCCACTCCCTTAAGCACAAGGGTTTTTATAAGAGATAAGTTTTTTAAACTGCTTTACTTGCGACTTTCCCTGTTTCTTTCTTGCCTAATTTGAAGAAAGCGACCCAAAGGGACACAATCCCCAGAATCAGCCAAAGCAAATCCACCAATAGAATGTGCTGGTAACCATTTTTATAGGTGACCCACATCCAATTGCCCGATGCAATTCCATTGGCAATCGGAACCAGCAAGCCCAAAATACCACCAGAGATCAACGTCCATTTGTTGGTAAAAGCAATATCCTTTTTAAGGATAAAGAACACGGTGGCCACCAACCAAATCGGAAAATACGTTTGGTACAAGAAACCCATGTTCACTGTTGGCGCAAACTTTACGATAATAAATTCCAAAGCGGTAACGGGAAGTAGGGTAAGGCAAATGGCCATATACCAATTGGCCACTTGTTGGTTGAACTTTCTACGTTTTTCTGGAATATTCTTTTTATCACGTGCCACGAGCCAAATCATTATTCCCGATAGAATCACAAAACAGGAAACCAATCCGAGGATAAAAGAAATCACCCGTAGCCCATAGCCTGCGTAATCGCCAAAATGGAGTCGGAACATCATATTTTTCACCCCATCCAAATAGGAAGTTGGGGCAATCGGTACTTTTTCTTGTGCTATGGAACCATCAGCTACTTTGTAAATGCGGTAGCCCAAGCCGTTCAATTTGGTATCATATCCAAGATATCCACTAATGGCAGCGTGCATGTTCTGGTCGCCGTAATTGAAAATATGCGTCTCCGTGACCCGAAAATCGCCCCATTCTTCTTTCATCTCCGCAACGTATTGATCCAGATTGATGGTCTTTTCCAATTTTTCATTCTGGAATTCATAAACGGGATGGTTATATTCCAAATCTTCGTACAATTTGTTTTGATCACCATCATACAGTCCCATCACCATCGGAAGCACCAAAATACCTTTGAGTAAAAAGAAGGCTCCCGTTACGGCATACACCAACTGAAATGGAAATCCTATCACACCCAGTGCTGTATGGGCATCCGTCCACATGGTTTTGAGTTTGGCCCACGGCCTGAAGGTGTAAAAGTTGGAAACGATCTTGTTCCAATGCACCAAGATTCCTGTTATAATCGCAAACAGAAACAAGAAAGCCACAAACCCCGCCAAGGTCCTGCCGTAAGGGTAGGGGATTTGATCCAAGAAGTGGAGGCGGTACAGGAATTCCCCCAAATGGTAATTACTGGCATAGCTATCGGTTTTGGCCTTGGACTCCGGGTCCAAGTAGAAAAATACAGGCGCTTTGTCCTCCTCCGAAGCCAATGAATCTTTCGAAGTGCCCAAGTTGACGGAAATACTCCGTTCATTATAATAATGTCTCAACTCCACATCCCGACCGTACAAATAGTATTCTTTGGAGAGATCGTTAAGATGCCCATCCACACTTCCGGGCAATGCATCTTCTTGACTAACGGAATGTCCGCGCTGCCAATTGGCAATTTCATCCCTAAAAAAAGAAAAAGATCCTGTGAAGAATATTACGTAAAGTGCAACGCTGATCACAATACCGCTTACGGTATGGGTATGGAACAATATATTGTAGATGCGGTTTCCCATAGGTTTAAACAAGTGGGTTGGTTTGGTTTCCAAAATAAAATAAGACAAAGAGGGCCAAGCTGGCCAAAAGGTAAATGCCCCAGACTTTCCAGCCGTTCTTGCCCAAAAAAGCAACAACCATTAAAACGGCCCAAAGAATAAAGGCCGAAAAAGTGCTGGTGATGATCACTGCTATGTGATTGAACCAACTAGCCAAGGCCATATGAAACAAAACTGCAACAATAAATCCACCCAAAATAGCTGCGGTTATTTTTGCAAATCGTTGCGAAGGTGATGGGGTCAAATATTTTTTGTTGGCTGGCATACTTAAAACAATAAGGTTTCAAAAAGGATGGAGCATAAAAAAAGAGTGCCCAGAAAACGGTAATTCAACAATTGTAAGGGAGCTAAGAGGATCACCAAACTTGAAATGGTCATCAAGAGAATGAAAAAGGTGAACGTACCCGAACCGAATCCCCAGTGATAGCAGCTAAGCCCCAATGATAAAATCATTAGGGCCAAACCGATATATATTGCTGTCTTTCTATGCTCAGCGATAGATGGTTCAAAGCCAAGATTTCCCACTGCCGACATTTTTTTTGATGTACTGTACAGCAGATAAAAGGAAATAAAAGTGAGAAGGGAAATTCCTGTGGCCATGCTTATGGTGTTATGCAATAGGTGGCACAATGCCAAATAAATTCATAAGCCTCACCATGGTAAGTGCCTGGAATTTCTTCCTTTGTTGTGGTCTCCACAATGTACTTGGTGTCCCAAGGCAAGGCAAAGGAAACCTCCCCATTGTCGTCGGTGTACAAGGTTTTGGACCATAGGTCGGAAACATAGACCTTAAGCTCGTTTTCGGCGATGGGTTCGCCCTTGTACAATACCTGAAGTCTGATTTCGTCTCCATCCGTTTCCAATTGCTTTACCACAATTCCATCGGGATTTGCGGTTTTCGTGTCGCCATCGGTTCCCACTTGAACTTTAGCAGTGGAATGATAGTGCGTCTTGAAAATCCCGAAATCGTATTGTGTATAATCGATCACATCAATTTCATTGTTGTTCAAAGCAATGGTGTACACGCCCTTCTGAGATGGGGTAAAGCTCGCGAGATAAAATTCTTCCATAGCTTCAGTGCTCAATTCGGTCTTGGTGCCATCGGGAGCAATTACCCAAAGGGTAAACTTGGAAACCGAAGGAAAGGCTTCTCCGTTCACTTTTTCGATAACACCATAAGTGTATTCGCCATAGTGCACACGGACTTCCTGCGCTTGCCCCAAGGCTCCGGTGCCGTTTGTTTCTATCCATAAATAATGGGCTGAGGCCGACAGTACGGGCAATGTTATGAGCAATAAGGTTGCAAAAAGTTTTTTCATTTTCTTAGAATTTATAGGTAAAGTTGGCAGAAAGACTTCTCAAGTTTTGAGGACTGATGGTAGACCAGCCTTTGTAATAGTCTTTGTTGGCAATGTTGTCCAGTTTCAAAGTGATTCTGAAGTCTCTTGCATCATAAAAAGCAGATGCATTTAGAATGGTGTACTCATCAATAGTAAATGTACCGTTAGATCTATTAAAGATTTTGTTCTCGCTGGCGTAGTTACCTCCAAATCCAATTCCAAAGTTTTCCAAGGTGCCTTGAGTGAATCGATAGCTTGCCCAAACATTGGCCAAGTTCATTGGACCTGCACTTTCGGGTCTGAACCCTGTAAAGCTTGCTGCCCCTTCTACCAATTGGCTATCGTTGTAGCTGTAGCCTGCCACAATGTTCAATCCGTCAACTGGAGAGGCGATCACGCTCGCTTCAAAACCTTTGCTGGTCTGTTCGCCATTTTGGGTGTAGAAGTAGTTGTCGGCATCGGTATCGATACGTTGCGCCATATCACTAACGGTAATGTCGTAGTAGCTCAAGGTGGCGGAAAGTTTATCGTTGAACAAGTTCAATTTGGTACCTACCTCAAACTGGTTGGCATGCTCTGGATTTAATGCCCTAACGGAGGTGTTTCCGTCGGATAGCTCGGTTACGGGAGCTATGTTGCTAAACCCGTTCATGTAGTTGGCGAATAGGGAAACTTTGTTCAAAATAGGCTGATATACCACTCCGAATTTTGGAGAAAAAGCCGTTTGATTGTACCCGTCGTTGGAGAAACGATCCACACGCAAACTGGCCATGGCAGACAATTCAGGCAATAGATTGATTACGTTGGAAGCGTAGGCACTGAAAATTTCTTGTTCTGCCTCACTAAATTGTGCTCCCGGATTGGCCAGTGTGGCAATTCCGGCATCGGCACCAGCTTGAGTCAAAACACCAGAGTCGTACAGTCCAGTTCCCATTGGAGTTCCGAAATAATCGTGTAGGGCAGGGACCACAGCTTGAAATTCATTTGGATTGGCTCCTACGTAAATGAAACCTTGGTTTCCGTAGCCTGTGCTGTTATTGATGGTTCTTGTTTTGAGGTAATCCAGTCCTACCACCAAACGGTTGCGCATGGTCCCGATGTTGAAATCCCCAATAAAATTCTGTTGAATATCGGTTCCCAAGGTTTCGGAGTTTTGGTTACTGGTGTAGCGCGCCAAGATGATACCATCTTCCAGCGGAGTTTCTGAAAGCCCTTCCACGGTTGAGGTTATCTCGTACAAGTAGGAGTAGTACCCATCCGATTTTGCATTGGATCTAGAAATTACGGTTTGGGAGGTCCAGGAATTACTCAAAATAAAGTTCATTTGACCTTGGAAACTGTAGGTTGGGGTGTCTATATACAAATCGTTACTAGTGTACGAGCGTTTGTAATCGTATCCCAATTCATCCAAATTGGTCACGCGAAGTGGCGAACCACGGTCTAGGAATAGCATGGTTTGGTTAGTGCTTCTGCCGTTATAGAATTCTGTGTTGATGTTGAACGAAAGTCTGTCACTTGCCTGAAATGCCAATGATGGCGCAAAAAAGAACGATTTTCTAAACCCAGCATCTTGATAGCTGTTTTGAGTATGGTATGAAGTATTAACCCGGAGCGCAATGTTATTCTGGTTGCCCAAGGTGGTGTTTACATCGGCGGTTACCCTGTTCAATCCATAGCTCCCTGAAGTGTAGGAGATATTTCCTCCAAAACCGTAGAAAGGTTTTTTGGTGTTGATGTTGATCAAACCACCGTAAGAAATTAAACTACTGCCGTACAGGGTTCCCGATGGGCCTTTGATCACTTCGATGGACTCTATATTGGCAGGGTCGGGACTGCCATTGGTCAGACCGGGCAATCCATTGATCATGGTAGGTTGCACGGCAAAACCGCGAAGGGAGAAATAGCCTGCCCCATCGTTTCCTCTACCGGTTGATTCCCACAGCTTATCGATACCTGGTGCATTTTTAAGGGCATCATCAAAATTGGTCACTACTTGGTCCTGCAACAATTCGGTGGAGATAGAATTGTACACCTGTGGGTTTTCAATGTCCTTTAAGGGCATTTTGGACACATAAACACTTGCTTTACGGGCAAATTTGTTTACTTGGTTGCCTTCCACCACAACTTCATTGAGTTGCTCTTGGCGTTCCACCAAAGTAATGGTCTGTACGTTTGTGGTCTGATCGGCATAAACAGTCACTGTTTTGTTCTGTGTACCAAAACCAACCATAGAAAACGTCAAAGTGTAGGAGCCAGGGGCAAGGTCGGATATTTCATAGTTCCCTGAATAATTTGTGTTTGTCCCTAAACTGGTATTGGAAACTGCAATGTTAACATTGGCCAAGGGGTTGTTTCGTTGGTCCGTTACTTTTCCAGTTACATTTCCTGATTGAGCTTGTGCAATGGAATAGAATGCGAAGCAAAGAATGAGTAGTATATGTTTCATTTTATTATTTATAATTAGTCTAAATAAATAGTTAAGGCAAATGTAAAAGCCAATAATTATTTATCCAAAATATATTTAGACTAATTATAAATAAAGAATTTGAGTTTGATTTATTTGTCTGTTAGACAAGGTTTTGTGTCGAAAATTTTAACAATTTACGTAGCTTAAAGCGTATTGATTGTTTTCCTGATGGCTGTTAGATCGGTAAGTAGCTTTTCCAATAAACTTAAATCCAGCATATTGGCGCCATCACTTTTGGCGTTGGCAGGATCAAAATGGGTTTCCATAAAAAGTCCGTCTACCCCTGCTGCGATTCCTGCTCTGGACATGGTACCGATTAATGCGGGTCTTCCGCCTGTTACCCCAGAAGATTGATTGGGTTGCTGTAGGGAGTGGGTCACATCCAATACTACTGGTGCGTATTGCTTCATGGTTGGGATTCCTCTAAAGTCAACAATCATATCTTGATAGCCGAACATGGTGCCCCGGTCGGTGATAATCGCTTGTTCATTGCCAATTTCCGTCACCTTGGTCACGGCATGTTTCATACTTTCGGGACTCATAAACTGTCCTTTTTTCAAATTGACGACTTTCCCCGTTTCGGCCGCAGCAACGACCAAATCGGTTTGGCGAACCAAAAATGCGGGAATCTGAAGTACATCCACATACTCCGCAGCCATGGCTGCATCAGAAATTTCGTGGATATCGGTAACGGTAGGCACTTTAAAAGTTTCAGAGACTTTTCTCAAAATTTTCAAGGCCTTTTCATCCCCAATCCCTGTGAAAGAATCAATACGACTTCGATTGGCCTTTTTAAAACTTCCCTTAAAAATATAAGGGATTTCAAGTTTATCGGTAATCGAAACCACTTTCTCCGCAATTCGCATCGCCATTTCCTCACCCTCAATGGCACAAGGTCCTGCCAGTAGAAAAAAGTTATCGCCTTCCGAATGTTTTATCTGAGGAATTTTGGTCAAGTCCATTTCTTAAAGTTTGCACAAATATAGTATTAAACCATGGTATACTTTTTAGATTTATCAAGATAAACTACTAACCATGAAGTATACTTTTCTATTGTTTGCACTTTGTTTATTCCCCGTCGTTTTACAAGCTCAATGGCAAGAAAGGGGCGGAACCTTCGATTTGATTCATCTGGAACGACACCAATTCAAGTTGGATTTATTGAGCCCGGGTTTTACCTATGAGCTGGGACTTTTTAAAAACCAAAGCGTATCTACTAGCCTAGGTTTGGCCACAGCGACCTATGAAGAAGGTTATGCCTTTGGATTGGCCAGCAACAATAGGTACCGCTATTATCACAATTTTAGAAGACGGGAAGATTTGGGGAAAAACACTTCGGGTAATTCTGCCAACTATATTGCGGCAGCCCAAGCCATTTTCTTTTCCCAACTGCGAATTTCAACCAATATAGAGGGGCCAGATGATTTTAATCTTGGATTTTATGGCATGGTCTATGGCATTCAACGAACCTATAAAAGCGGGTTTAATTTTAATGTGGAATTGGGTGCTGGTTTTTATAAGGGAGATGGTATTCCCGACGGTTATGGGCCTTTGTTCAATTTTACGTTCGGTTGGGTGGCCACTAAAAGAAAATCCAGAGAACCGGTTTTCGACTAAAGAAACCTTTTTCACATACTATTTTTCCAAACCAAAGGTTATAATAGTACCAAATTAACCTACAATGCGTCGCTTACTTCTTTTGGTATTCCTTTTAGTGGGATATTTTATGCAGGCCCAATATGGCAAAAACTGTGAAATACGTCAGTTTAAGCTCAATATTTTCAATCCCGGAATTGAATACGAAATGGCTGTGGGTGTTAACAGTACTTTGGATTTTCGAGTAGCATGGCAAGCTGCTTTGGAACCTGCAAGTGAGGCCCCTATTGAAAACTTTGATTTTTTTCCGGCCATCACGGTTCAGAACCGATACTACCACAATTTAAATAGTAGAGAAAGACGAAGAAGGTCCATTTATGGTAATTCAGGAAATTATTTGGCGCCTTCCGCTGCGATTTTTTCTCCCGGTAAACGCACCGTAGAGGGCCGGATAGTGGATGGGGTTCACGGTTATGGTGGGTTGGTTTATGGGATTCAACGCAGTTATGATTCTGGTTTTAGTTTCTCTATCGATGCTGGTGCAGGCTATTATGTTGGACCCTTTAAAGGCGCAATTCAACCAGTGGTTAACCTTAGTATTGGGTGGATTATCAGCGAAAAGCGATGGTGTGTGGGTTTGTAGGTGTGGAACTTCCACAAAATCAATAAGATAAAAATAACATTTAGGAGTATTGACAAGTGAAAAATAGCAGTATCTTTGCGGGCTTAAAATTCAGGTTATGTCCAAGATAAAGAATATTGCAATCATTGCTCACGTAGACCACGGTAAGACTACCTTGGTGGATAAAATCATGTACCATTGCCAGTTGTTCCGAGATAACGAGAACAAAGGAGATTTGATCTTGGACAACAATGATTTGGAAAGGGAACGTGGAATTACCATCGTATCCAAGAACGTTTCGGTAGTATATAAAGACACAAAAATCAATATAATAGATACTCCTGGTCACGCCGATTTTGGTGGTGAGGTAGAGCGTGTTTTGAACATGGCCGACGGTGTGCTGTTGTTGGTTGATGCCTTTGAGGGCCCAATGCCACAGACCCGTTTTGTACTTCAAAAAGCTATCGACCTTGGCTTAAAGCCATGTGTGGTTATCAATAAAGTAGATAAAGAAAACTGTACTCCAGAAGAAGTTCACGAAAAAGTATTCGATTTAATGTTCGAATTGGGAGCAGAGGAATGGCAGTTGGATTTTCCAACGGTTTATGGTTCTGCAAAGAACAACTGGATGGGAGAGGATTGGCAAACACCAACCGACAATATCGAACCGTTGTTGGATATGGTGATTGAACATGTTCCAGAATTCAAACCAGAACAAGGAACTACCCAAATGTTGATTACCTCCTTGGATTTCTCCTCATTTACAGGAAGAATTGCGATTGGTAGATTGCAAAGAGGTACCCTTCGTGAAGGACAACAAGTTTCTTTGGTAAAAAGGGATGGAAGTATTGTGAAGACCAGAATCAAGGAACTCTTCACTTTTGAAGGTTTAGGCCGAATCAAAGTGCAAGAAGTGGTTGCCGGAGATATTTGTGCCATTGTGGGTATGGAAGGATTTGAAATTGGTGATACCGTTGCCGATCTTGAAAATCCAGAAAAATTGAAAACCATCGCTATCGACGAGCCAACTATGAGCATGTTGTTCACCATTAACGATAGCCCTTTCTTTGGTAAGGATGGAAAATTTGTGACTTCAAGACACATCAAGGAAAGATTGGAGAAAGAGTTGGAGAAAAACTTGGCCCTACGTGTTCAAGAAACGGATAGTGCCGATAAATTCATGGTATTTGGACGTGGGGTATTGCACCTTTCCGTTTTGATTGAGACTATGCGTCGTGAAGGTTATGAACTTCAGATTGGACAGCCACAGGTAATCATTAGAGAGATTGATGGTGTAAAATGTGAGCCTGTTGAGCACTTGACCATCGATTTGCCTGAAGAAGTTTCTGGTAAAGCTGTGGAAATGGTGTCTATCCGAAAAGGAGAAATGATCAGTATGGAGGCCAAAGGTTCCCGTATGATCTGTGAATTTATGATTCCATCGAGAGGTATCATCGGTTTGCGTAACCAATTGTTGACCGCAACCGCCGGGGAGGCCATTATGGCACACCGCTTTAAAGAATATCAACCTTTAAAGGGAGAAATCGCACAGCGATTGAACGGTTCTTTGGTTTCCATGGAAAATGGAACTGCAATACCTTATTCTATCGATAAATTGCAAGAAAGAGGTAAGTTCTTTATTGATCCGGGAGAGGATATTTATGAGGGACAGGTGATTGGTGAAAACTCTCGTCAAGACGATATGACAGTAAACGTTACCAAGACCAAAAAACTGTCCAACGTTCGTTCTTCTGGAGCTGATGAAAAAGCTAAGATTGTTCCTGCCATCAAATTCTCTTTGGAAGAAGCATTGGAATACATCCAGAAAGATGAGTACGTTGAGGTGACTCCAAACCACTTGAGACTTAGAAAAATCTACTTGAAAGAAGTGGACCGAAAAAGAAATAAGGTGATTTAATCAAAATACACTTTAAAATAAATATAAAGCGAATGAGGGTATCTTCATTCGCTTTTTTATTTTGATTTCTGTCATTTCGAACGAATGTGAGAAATCTTTTAACTCAGACCCGTTTCAGGGATTCGTTAACTTGAGATTCCGAAGCGAGTTCGGAATGACGTTCTTTGCAATGAATCAGTAATTGACTAGAATGGCACGAATTATTACGAATACTTTCTCGAAAAAAGATTCCTCATTCGCTTTGCTTCTTCAGAATGACACTGCTTTTTCTCTTGAATTTTATTCAAGCGAAAGATGTGTTCTGTCATTCCGTGCTTTGACACGGAATCCATTATTGTTAAACTAAGGATTCAGAATCTTAAGATTCTTCACTTTGTTCAGAATGACATTATTTAATCTGGTCAAAAAGACTATTGCAAATGTCCATGGTGTTGCTCACGCAAACACGCAACAGCAGCCCCGATGATTCCTGCATGGTTCATCAATTCGGCTTTGATCACTTTGGTTTCAATATCGATATGATGACTGAATTCTTCCCAGTTTTTTGAAGTTCCACCCCCTACAATAATAAGGTCTGGGCTTACAATCAGCTCCACAAACTGTAAAAACTTATTGAATCGTTTGCCCCATTTTTCAAAACTGAGATTTTCTCTTTCTTTGGCAGAAGCAGCAGCCCAAGCTTCAATTTTCTTGTGTTTTTTGTACGGGATTTGCCCCAATTCAAAATTAGGGATAAGCACACCGTTTAAAAACGCGCCACTTCCCAAACCAGTTCCAATGGTGATCATAATGACCAAACCATCTTTCCCTTTGCCCACTCCATAATTCATGGAAGCGTAGCCAGCGGCATCCGCATCATTAAGTACAGTAAATTCATGACCGGTATACTCGGTAAATAATTCATCAATGTTTACACCTACCCAACTTTTATGAAGATTGCCAGGAGATAAGCAAACCCCATTTTTTACAATGGATGGAAATCCACAGCCTACAGGGCCTTTATAATCAAAATGATCCACAATTTTGGCCACAACTTTGGCCATGGCCTTGGGTTTTTTGGATTTTGGGGTTGGAATTCTAAAACGTTCGGTAAGCATTTCACCGGTTTCGGCGTTGACCAAGGCACCTTTTATGCCCGATCCACCAATATCAATACCTAGTATCTCCATAAAGGGAAGCAAGATTAGTTTAGACAAAGAAACAAAAACTTTTTTTGTCCTTGTAATTTCATGGATAAACCACCAAATGAATAAGGTTTAAGGCAATTAAATAGCTTTTTGAATCACCTCAAAAAGTTTACTGCCATCGCATTTCAAAGTTTTGTGCGGATACTTCAAAATCAAGGCATAATCGTGGGTGGCCATAATAATGGTACGCCCATTTTGGTTAATGTCCTGAAGCACTTTCATTACCTCTACACTGGTTTGCGGATCCAAGTTTCCTGTAGGCTCATCGGCCAAAATAAGTTCCGGGTCGTTTAATAGGGCTCGTGCAATGGCAATCCGTTGCTGTTCACCTCCAGAAAGTTCATGCGGAAACTTAAAACCTTTGGTTTTCATGCCCACCTTGTCCAAAACTTCCTCAATTTTGTCTTTCATCTTAATAGGGTCCGTCCATCCCGTAGCTTTGAGCACAAACTCAAGGTTGTTGTTGATATTTCGGTCGGGCAGTAATTTAAAATCTTGGAAAACGATGCCCAATTTTCTCCGTAAAAAGGGAATGTCTTTTTCTTTTAGAGTGGCCAAATCAAAATCCACCACTTGCCCAGTACCTTGTTTAAAGGGAATATCCGCATACAAGGTTTTCATAAAACTACTCTTTCCGCTGCCCGTTTTTCCGATCACATACACAAAATCTCCTTTTTTTACTTCAAGGTTGATATGGTTGAGCACCAAATTTTCGTTTTGGAAAACGGCTACATCTTGTAATTTTACGATCGTCTCAGGCATATTGTTGCTTTATAGAATAAAGGTACTAAGTTCTAAAATTATTCCTCATTTTCGTTTCACCAAATTTTACAACTTTGTATACCAATATACTTTGGCCTTAATTTTGACGTTATGAATAAAGTCAATCGAGAACAGCTTAGAACACTATGAATCGAAAAAACCTCCTAGTTATTCCCATTTTAATGGGAACTTTTTTTGCAGCATTCGCTCAAGAAACTCAAATATATACCCACGAAAACAAAGCCTATCAAGATGCATTGGCACTCTACAACAATGAGCAGTACCAAGCGGCGCAAAACATTTTTGAGTCGGTAAAGGCGACCACCAAGGATGGTGAAACAGAGGCCAACAGTGCTTATTATGCCGCCAATGCCGCCATTCGATTGAATCAGCGTGGTGCAGATAAGTTGATGGAAGATTTTGTGGAACGATACCCAACTTCGACCAAAAGAAATTCCGCTTTTTTAGATGTGGCCGATTACTATTTTGAAACCGGAAAATACCCCTACGCCTTAAAATGGTATAAAAAAGTAGATGAAACTTCCATGCCGTATTCGGAGCGTGACCGATATAATTTTAATAATGGATATGCTTTGTACGCTTCCAAACGTCCACAAGAGGCTGAGCGATATTTAAATAAGGTGACCACCTCCCAAAAATATGGTTCACAGGCCAAATATTATTTGGGGTACATTGCATATGAGCAAGATGATTATAGTTCTGCAAGTGCTCGTTTCGACCAAATTCAAGATCCTGAATTGTTGGATGAGAAGCTAACGTATTATCAGGCAGATTTGAATTTTAAACTCGGTAAGTTCCAAGAAGCGATTGATTTGGCTAAAAAACAATTGGCAAAATCCAACCGACAGGAAGTTTCAGAATTGAACAAGATTATTGGGGAGAGTTATTTCAACTTGGAACAATATGCCGAGGCCATTCCATATTTGGGGGAATATAAGGGGAAACGTGGCAAATGGAATAATACCGACTACTATTTACTCGGGTACAGCCATTATAAATTGGGCGATTATCAAAATGCGATTCAACAGTTCAATAAAATTATTGACGGAAATAATGCGGTTTCCCAAAATGCCTATTACCACTTGGCAGAATGCTATTTAAAGTTGGATAAAAAGTCGGAGGCTTTGAATGCGTTTCGAAATGCTTCACAAATGGATTTCAGTCAAGAAATTCAAAAAGATGCCTGGTTGAACTATGCTCGATTGAGCTACGAAATTGGAAATGCCTATGAACCCGTTCCACAGGTGTTGACCACTTATTTGGAAACCTATCCAAAGGATGAAAATCAACTGGAAATCCAAGAACTTTTGGTGGACTCTTACATTACTTCAAGAAACTTTGAGGGAGCCATGGAGCTTTTAGAGAAGAACAAAAACTACGCAAGCAAGGAAACTTACCAAAAAGTGGCCTATTACCGTGGAGTGGAACTTTTTATTGATGGTGATCATGAAGGTGCTTGGGAACGTTTCGATAAATCATTGAAAAGCGCAGACAATGCTACTTTTGAGGCCCGTGCATTGTATTGGAAAGCAGAATCGGCTTACCGAATGAATCGTTTTGAAGAAGCCTTGGTGGATTTTGTGCGATTCCAGAATACTGCTGCTGCAACATCACTGCCCGAATATGAGCAACTGGATTACAATTTGGGGTATTCCTATTTCAAATTGAAAGATTACAATAATGCCATATCCTATTTTCAAAATGTGGTGAGCTCCAATGCCATTGACGACGAAAGAAAGAATGATGGGTATTTGCGATTGGGAGACAGCTATTTTGTGAACAGCAAGTATCAATTGGCAAAGAAAGCGTACGATGCTTCATCAAAAATGAATGGTCCAGAACGCGATTATGCGGCCTTTCAAAAAACACTTTGTGATGGTTTTTTGGGTAACAATTCAGCCAAAATTGACGGTCTCAACCAGTTTTTGAGCATGTTCCCAACATCATCATTACGTGATGATGCCTTGTTTGAATTGGGGAACTCCTACATTCAAAACAACCAAGAAAATTTAGGATTGCAAACCTACGACCGAATCGTTTCTGAATTCTCTGGAAGTAAGTTTGCCCCTAGAGGATTGCTGCGTGCAGGATTGGTGCACTACAATGCGAGTCGAAACGATCAAGCGCTGGACAAACTGAAAGAAGTGGTTCAAAAATACCCGAATACCCAAGAGGCCAAACAAGCAGTGGCCACAGCAAAATTGGTGTATGTGGATGAAGTTCGTGTGAGCGAATATGCTGCTTGGGCCAGAAACTTGGATTTTGTGGAAGTGACCGATGCCGAACTCGACAATGCCAGTTTTGAATCGGCAGAAAGAAAACAAATTGAGGGCAAGACCGATGCTGCCATTCGCGGATACGAAGATTACGCTGTGCAATTTCCTAACGGATTGCATATTCAAAGTGTGAACTTTGCCTTGGCACAACTCTATTTTGCAAAAGGGCAGAAAGATCAAGCTTTGCCAAAATATAAGGCCGTTGCCGATAGTGGAACTGGCGAATACACCGAACAAGCCTTAACCCGGGTTTGTGAAATTTATGTGGAAAAGCAAGATTACAAGAGTGCCATTCCCTATTTGGAAAAATTGGAAAATACGGCTGGAATTGTGGAGAACAGAACTTTTGCACAGTCCAATTTGATGAAAGGGTATTACGGTCAAAAAAAATATACACAAACCATTGCCTATGCTGAAAAAGTGTTGAAAGCACCAAAAATTGATGATCGGATTAAGAGTGATGCCCAGATTATGATTGCGCGTTCTGCCATTGCAACGGATAATGAGCGTTTGGCCAAAACGGCATACAATGAAGTACAGCAAATTGCTTCAGGGGAACTAGCTGCAGAAGCATGGTACTACGATGCTTATTTTAAGAATAAAGAGGAAGATTTTGAGGCTTCGAATACCTCCGTTCAAAAATTGGCCAAAGATTATGCGGCCTATAAAGAATGGGCAGGAAAAGGTTTGGTGATCATGGCCAAGAACTTCTACAATTTAGGTGATGCTTTCCAGGCCACCTACATTTTGGAAAGTGTGATTTCGAACTTTTCCGAATTTGAGGATATCGTTTCGGATGCAGAGAATGAGTTGGCCACTATTAAGGCCAAAGAAGCAGAAAGCAATTCATCCGTAGATCCCAACCAAAACTAAACGAGACACAAAATGCAAAAGAGAACCTATATATTTTCATTACTTTTTTTGAGCCTTTGTGGAGTGGTTATCGCCCAGGAAGAGGATAACATTGGTACGGAAACGGTAACGGTGGTTAAACCGTATTCCCCTACCGTTTCGGATGCCTTTAAAATTAAATCGTCACCTAGTTTAAACGATTCCATTGTACTTCAAAAGAAGAAAATCAATTACAGTATATTTTCGGTGCCTGTAGCATCGACCTTTACCCCAGCAAAAGGAAAGGCTTCAGGAGTTGAAAAAACACCACCGCCTACCTTGTACAATTCGTATGCCTCGATAGGATTGGGTAATTACAACAATGCTTTGGTCGATTTTTATACAAGTAGGGAGTTCAATAGGGGCGAAGACCTTTTGGATTTTGGTTTGACCCATAATTCATCCCGTGGCGATTTGGATTCCACCCCCTTGGATACCGATTTTTATGATACCAAATTGAGTGCTTCCTATGCCAAAAAGGATCGCTATATGGATTGGGGTGCAAATATTGGTTTGCAACATCAACTCTATAATTGGTATGGTATCCAGAGTGAATTGTTCACCGAGGATGAAATAAATGCCATGGATGAAACGCAAAACTATTTCAATGCAGAGGCCAAAGCGAATTTCAACATGGAAGATTCCCCCTTTAAAAGTGGGACTGTAATGTTGAGACGTTTTTGGGATGCTACCAAATCAGCAGAAAATCGTGCAGTAATCAATCCTACATTTGAACTTCCCATTACAGAAGAATTGATCACCATTGCTGCCAAAGTGGATTATGTAGGGGGAAGTTTTGAAAATGGCACCATTACAGAAGGGGTGAATGAAGGTGAAAAAAAATATAGCAATCTACAGGCAGGTGTAAACCCAAGCCTTTTGATTCTTAGAGACAATTTGACTGTGAATCTAGGGGCCAATATTGTCTACGGATTGGATATTGAAAACAGTGACAGCAACTTTTATATTTATCCGGTGGTTACCGCATCCTATAGGTTGCTAGATGAAAATGTAATCGCTTATGGGGGAATCGAAGGAGAGTTAAAACAGAATTCGTATCATGATTTTGTGGACGAAAACCCATATGTATCTCCAACTTTAAATATTGAACCGACGGACCAACAATATGAAGGGTATGTTGGTTTAAAAGGACAATTAACTTCAAATATTGGATATAACATCAAAGGGTCATACATGGCGGAGAATAGAAAGCCCTTGTTTTACCAAAACAGTGTGAATACCGATAGAACCGATGAAAAGAGCTATTACTACGGCAATTCTTTTCAAGTATTTTATGATGACGTGAAAACCTTGGGTGTTTTCGGTGAAATCAATGTGGATGTGAACCGCAATTTTTCATTGGGAGCCAATGCAGAATTCTATGATTACGATACTGAAACGGACAATCCAGCATGGAATTTACCTTCCATAAAAGGTTCGTTGTTCATGGATTATCAAATTACCGATCAATGGTATATGGGGGCAAATCTATTTTATGTAGGCGAAAGGGATGCTTTGACTTCGGTAGCCTTGACCAATAATGTGCCTCCTGTCATTTCTTATACGCCAATAACTTTGGATGGCTTTTTTGATGCCAATGCCCACGTAGGATATCGCTTTAATGACCAACTTTCAATTTTTGTTAAAGCTTCTAACATTGCGAACAACAATTACCAGCGATGGGCCAATTTTAGGGTGCAAGGATTCCAAGCTTTGGCAGGGGTGTCTTATAAGTTTGATTTCTAATTTGTAGGATTTTACGCAATAATTTTATTGATGGAGCGTTTTGTACATTCCATCAAGGCATTGATTATCATGTGATTGGTGGGTCCTAATTCACTGACGACCATGCGACTTCGACCTCACTTCATAACGTCCGTAGCTCTATTTGTGTTGGCCATTTCCATGTCTTTTTCACAAAATTTAGTGATGAATGGTGGTTTTGAGGATTTCATCAACTGTCCGGTTAAAATGAGTAATCTCAATGGTGATGCCGAGCATTGGAGTGCCCCGTCCTTAGGGACTACGGATTATTTTAACCAATGTAGTAAGACAAAACTGGGTGTTCCGCTTAACTTCAAAGGAAAACAAGACCCTTACGAAGGTTCTGGTTATGCCGGTTTGTATTTGTACGCACCCAAAGATTACCGTGAATATATTCAAATACCCCTAAAAGAGATGCTTGAAAAAGGGAATCGATATCGTTTGACCTTATTTATCAGTCTTTCCGAAAAGTCGGATGGAGCTGTTATGGATATTGGAGCTGTATTTTCCGAAAAGCCACTTTCCATTCATACAAAAAGACAACTTTCCCATAGCGTTTTGTCTTCATCCCCTGTTCAAACAACACATATCAAACAATTTCCAGCCACTGGACTTTATGAAGACAAGCAAAAATGGATGGAATTGAGTTTTGATGTGGTGGCCAAGGGATTTGAAACCCATTTGATCCTCGGTAATTTTAAAAGCAATGCAGGCACCACTTATGTGAGCCACGATAAAGATGCCAATAAAGAAGAGGGCTACTCTTATTATTATTTGGATGATATTTCTTTGTCGTACTTAGGTCCCGAATACAAAGCCAATGAGGTCTATGTATTGGACCATGTCAATTTTAATTTCGACCGATTCGATCTGCAACCAAAAGCTAAGCAAAGCCTAAAAGATGTTTATGAATATCTAAAGCAAAACCCCAACCTTCAAGTGTCCATCAGTGGGCATACCGATGATCTAGGTTCCGATGAATACAACGATGTGCTTTCTCGGGAAAGAGCATTGGTGGTGGCCAACTATTTAATGGCCTTGGGCTTGGACAAAAATCGGATTTCATCCAAAGGTTATGGCGATAAAAAACCGATTGATTCAACCTTAACCGACGAAGCACGCCGTAAAAATAGACGGGTTGAATTCGTGATGACCGAGTTTGAAGACGAAGACCCTTAATATTCCCCTGCTTTTTCTATTTTTGGAGGAAACCATCCATAATGAAAAAGTTCCTTTTTATCTCAATTACTTTTCTAGCGCTTTCTTGTCAAACCAAAGAAGAGGTAGATCTCATTATTCAAAACGCAAATATCTACACCGTAGATGCCAATTTTTCCAAGGCGTCGAGTATCGCCGTCAAAGATGGAAAGTTTGTTGCCGTTGGTAATTCAGAAGAAATTGCTGAAAAATACAATGCCAAAGAACTTTTGGATGCTGATGGCAAAACCATAGTTCCTGGTTTGGTCGATGCCCATTGTCATTTTTACGGTTTGGGTCAAAACCAGCAAGTGGTAGATTTGGTTGGAACCTCAAGCTATGACGAAATATTGGAAAAAGTAGTTGCCTTTCACAAGGAGCGCCCATCCAATTTTGTAATGGGTAGGGGATGGGATCAAAACGATTGGGAATTAAAGGAATTCCCCACCAAAGAGAAATTGGACGAATTGTTTCCTGATACCCCTGTTGCCTTACGTAGGATAGATGGCCATGCCCTTTTGGTCAATCAAAAAGCGTTGGATTTGGCTGGAGTTACGATAGATACTGAAACCGAGGGAGGTGAAATCGTAAAGGAAAACGGTAAACTAACAGGTGTTTTAGTGGATAATCCAATGGGTCTTATCGATCCTATTGTGCCTCCATTGACCAAAGAACAACAAATTCAAGCACTTAAAGATGCTGAAACAATAGCTTTGAATTATGGATTGACGACCGTTAACGATGCAGGATTGTCTAGAGAGACCATCGAACTTATTGATAGTCTGCAACAAGCAGGAGAATTGTCCATTCGAGTGTATGCCATGGTGTCCAACTATCCAGAGAATTTGGATTACTTTTTAAATAAAGGGATAATAAAAACCGAAGGCTTAAATGTACGTTCCGTAAAAGTTTATGGTGATGGTGCTTTGGGGTCTAGAGGGGCAGCCTTGCGTGCGCCTTATTCCGATAAACCCGGGCATTTTGGTGCCATGGTTACGCCAGTGGACCAGATTGAAGCTTTGGCGGAGCGTATTGCGGCCACCGATTACCAAATGAACACCCACGCCATTGGCGACTCTGCAAATATTGTAGTGCTTAGAGCTTATGATAAAGCCTTGGAAGGAAAACCTGATCGTAGATGGAAGGTGGAACATGCGCAAGTAATTTCCCCTTCAGATTTTGATTATTACGAAAAGGGAATCATCCCCTCCGTACAACCCACCCATGCCACTAGCGATATGTATTGGGCGGGAGATAGATTGGGTTCAGAAAGAGAAAAAGGTGCCTACGCCTACAAAGACCTATTGGACAAAGCCGGATTGGTCGCTTTGGGCACCGATTTTCCAGTGGAGCGCGTGAGTCCATTTTTAACCTTTTATGCAGCAGTGGCACGTCAAGATTTGGAGCAATATCCCGAAGGTGGTTATCAAATGGAAAATGCCTTGTCGCGAGAAGAAACCCTTAAGGGTATGACCATTTGGGCGGCTTATTCCAATTTTGAGGAAGATGAAAAGGGCAGTATTGAACCAGGAAAATTTGCGGATTTTGTGATCTTGAGTGAAGATATCATGACAGCTCCGTTACCCAACATACCGAACATAGAGGCAGAACAGGTCTTTTTGGGCGGTAAAAAGATGAAATAACATTGGACGTCATTCTGAACAACGTGAAGAATCTATCAAAACTCTTATTCCTTAATTTTTTATTTTGGGTTTTATTGCTTGTTTTTTCAGGATGTAAGAATGATAGGCCGTTAAAATATGAGGATTTTGATGGAGATGATTTTGTTCAGGCGCCTGCGGTGGTGACTAAAATTACAAGAACACCAATCGTTGGAAATAAATCACAAGTTAGATGGGATAAATACAATGTGTACTATGCTTACAACCTTGAATCGGATTCAATTCTAGTTGGGATGGAAATGGATGTCGAACTAGCACTGAGCGAGGGTGATGGTTTTTACGTACTAGTGCATAAAAAAGATCAGAATATTAGTTTTATCGCAGGACATCGATTATTGCCAAGGGATAAAAAGATTCTTGACGACTATTTAACAAAATCAAAAGAAAGCGGAGTCAAATATTTTGGAGTTAAAAAACAATAAAAAAGCCCCAATTATGGGGCTTTTACTTTTTAGATATTTTTCTGCTTAATACGAAAGAGGCAAGGTTACTCGAGTGGTTCCCCATCCCATTACCATATTTCCGTCATCATCAAAGGCAATCGAGAAGGCTTCCAACGCTTCGCTATCGGTGCTTACTTTAGCAGTGGTTCTTGCCACATCGCCATCACTGTTGTATGAATATGCACCCCATTCATGTAGGTTGCTGTTCAAAATAACGGTCCATTCCCCATCACCTGGAATAGTGAACAAGGCATAAGAACCTGCTTTGATGGTCTTGCCGCCAAAATTAACGTCTTTGTAAAAAGTAACTTCAGTTGATTCATTCGCGCCAGTTCTCCATACCTTACCAACAGGGGCAAGTTCGTCCAAGCTACGTCCTTTTAATTGAGGACGACTGTAAATTACTTTGGCCATTTTGTTGGTTTCCCTGGAGCTGGATGGATAATATGCAATATCCGCAGGACTCGCATCCAGTCCACTGAATTTCTGTGCTGTAGCCTCGCTTGTGAACACAAGACCAGCAAACAACATGAGTAATAAGGTTAAATTTTTCATGATTTTGGTTTTAGTTTATTGTCAAATCTAATTAATAATTGCTCAATATAAAGACGATAAAATAAAGGAACCTTACAATGTGTTCAAAGTAATAGCTAAAACACACGATATTATTTCATTTAGATATAAATGACGTGTTTTATATAATAAAGTGTAGCAAAAAAGAATTATTTAGTTTTATATATTAAGTTTAAAATTCATTTTTGTATCAGAATTGTAATAATAAATTAAAAATTATGTGTGGAATTGTTTGTGCATTTGATGTAAAGGAAAGTACCGAGGTATTGCGCCCACAATTATTGGAGATGTCTAAAAAAGTTAGGCACAGAGGGCCGGACTGGAGCGGTATTTATGCTAATGATAAAGCAATTTTGGCCCACGAGAGATTGGCAATTGTAGATCCAGCTTCTGGAAAACAGCCATTGTTCAGTGCCGATGAAAAATTGGTGTTGGCTGCCAATGGTGAAATATATAACCATCAAGAACTTCGTAAACAATTTGATGGTAAATACGAGTTCAAAACCCAATCGGATTGTGAAGTGATTTTGGCATTATACCAAGAAAAAGGAGTGGATTTTGTAGATGAAATGAACGGGATTTTCGGGTTCGCCATTTATGATACGGAAAAAGATGAGTATTTCATCGCAAGAGATCATATGGGAATTATTCCACTATATATTGGTTGGGACAAAAACGGAACCTTTTACGTGGCTTCTGAATTAAAAGCTTTGGAAGGAACTTGTTCCAAAATCCAGCTTTTTCCTCCGGGACACTACATGCACAGTTCCGATGGTGAATTTGTACGATGGTACAAAAGAGACTGGATGGAGTACGATGCCGTAAAAGAAAATGAAACCAGTATTCAAAAGATCAAGGATGCCTTGGAAGCGGCCGTGCACCGTCAATTGATGTCTGATGTGCCTTATGGGGTATTGCTTTCAGGAGGCTTGGATTCTTCCGTTACTTCCGCCATTGCAAAAAAATATTCACAAAAACGAATCGAGTCTGGAGATACGGCCGATGCTTGGTGGCCTCAATTGCACTCTTTTTCTGTGGGACTTGAAGGTTCACCCGATTTAGCGGCTGCACAAAAGGTAGCTGACCACATCGGAACCGTGCACCACGAGATAAAATTTACCATTCAGGAAGGGTTGGATGCCATCAAGGATGTGATCTACAACTTGGAGACTTATGATATCACCACCATTAGAGCTTCCACGCCTATGTACCTTATGGCTCGTGTGATCAAATCCATGGGGATAAAAATGGTATTGTCCGGTGAGGGGGCAGATGAGTTGTTCGGTGGATATTTATATTTCCACAAGGCACCAAGCCCAAAAGATTTCCACGAGGAAACTGTGCGCAAATTGGATAAACTTCACATGTACGATTGTTTGCGTGCCAACAAATCTTTGGCTGCATGGGGCATTGAGGGGCGTGTGCCCTTCTTGGACAAAGAATTTATGGATGTGGCCATGACCATTAACCCAAAAGATAAAATGATCAATGGGGAGCGTATGGAAAAATGGGTAGTGCGTAAAGCCTTTGAAGATTATTTGCCAGAAAGTGTGGCTTGGAGACAAAAAGAACAATTTTCAGACGGTGTAGGGTATAGCTGGATTGACACCTTGAAAGAATTGGTGGCCGAAGAAGTGAGCGATGAGCAATTGGCAAACGCACATTTCAAGTTCCCGATCCAAACCCCGACCACCAAAGAAGAATATTACTATAGATCTATTTTTGAAAGTCATTTCCCTTCGGATGCAGCCGCTTTGTGCGTGCCTCAAGAGCCTTCTGTGGCGTGTAGCACAAAAATTGCATTGGAATGGGATGAAGCATTCAAGAACATGAACGATCCATCAGGTAGGGCAGTGGCCAAAGTGCATACCGATGCCTATGAAAAGTAGACTATTTATTTAGCCAACCACGGGTGGAACAACCTGAAGGTTTGTTTCATTAATTAGCCAAAAAAAGCCCCTTTTTAAGGGGTTTTTTGATTTAAAAGGTGTTCACTTCCACTTATTCGACGAAACGCTCATTTTTCCACAGTATTTGTTGATAACTTAGGGTGTCCAAGGTCCTCTGCAAAGCCTTTTCAATAGGGTAATCATTATATTTGTAAGATTTGAAAATTTGAAGGCAAACACAAAGTATATATGAGCGAAGAAGCAAACAAAAAACAGTACTCAGCGGATAGCATCCAGGCCCTTGAGGGTATGGAGCACGTACGTATGAGACCTTCCATGTATATTGGAGATGTAGGGGTCCGTGGTTTGCACCATTTGGTGTACGAAGTAGTGGATAACTCCATTGATGAGGCCATGGCCGGATATTGTGATTCCATCGAGGTAATCATCAACGAAGACAACTCCATCACCACAAAAGATAACGGTCGGGGCATCCCGGTTGGCCTGCACAAAAAAGAAGGTGTTTCTGCCCTAGAGGTGGTAATGACCAAAATTGGTGCGGGTGGTAAGTTTGATAAAGATTCCTATAAAGTTTCCGGTGGTCTGCACGGGGTTGGGGTATCTTGTGTGAACGCACTGTCCAATCACTTAAAAGCGACCGTTTACCGCGAAGGAAAGATTTGGGAGCAAGAATATGAAAAAGGTAAAGCACTTTATCCGGTAAAAAGCGTTGGCGATAGTGACGAGACCGGTACTGTAGTTACCTTTGTGCCCGACAACTCGATATTTACCCAAACCACAGAATATAATTACGAAACCCTGTCCAATAGGATGCGCGAGCTTGCCTATTTGAACAAGGGCATTACCATAACCCTTACCGATAAAAGGAATAAAGACGAAAAAGGAGAATTTATCTCCGAAACCTTCCATTCCGAAGAAGGGTTGAAAGAATTTATCAAATTCTTGGATGGAAACCGTGAGCCATTGATTCAGAGTGTAATCTCCATGGAAGGAGAGAAAAACGGAATCCCAGTTGAGGTGGCCATGGTATACAATACAGGGTATACCGAAAACTTACACTCCTACGTAAACAATATCAATACCCACGAAGGAGGTACCCACCTTTCCGGATTTAGAAGAGGGTTGACGACTACATTAAAAAAGTATGCCGATAACTCGGGAATGCTCGATAAGTTAAAGTTTGAAATTTCAGGAGATGATTTCCGTGAAGGACTTACTGCCATAGTTTCCGTAAAAGTGGCAGAACCACAGTTTGAAGGTCAGACCAAAACCAAATTGGGAAACCGTGAGGTAACCAGTGCAGTGAGTCAAGCCGTATCCGAAATGCTTGCCGATTATTTGGAGGAGCACCCAGACGATGCCAAACAGATTGTGGAAAAAGTGAAGTTGGCTGCCCAGGCGAGACATGCAGCGGCCAAGGCACGTGAAATGGTTCAGCGTAAAAACCCAATGAGTGTGGGTGGTTTGCCAGGGAAACTTTCGGATTGTTCTGAACAGGACCCTACCAAATGCGAAGTATTCTTGGTAGAGGGAGATTCCGCAGGTGGAACCGCCAAACAAGGAAGGGACCGAAACTTTCAGGCTATTTTGCCCTTACGTGGTAAGATTTTGAACGTTGAGAAGGCCATGCAGCATAAGGTTTTTGAAAATGAGGAAATCAAAAACATATACACGGCGCTAGGGGTAACCATTGGTACCGAAGAGGACAGTAAAGCATTGAACCTTGATAAACTTCGCTACCATAAAGTAGTGATCATGTGTGATGCGGATGTGGATGGTAGCCACATTGAAACGCTGATTTTGACTTTCTTCTTCCGTTATATGCGCGAACTGATTGAAGGTGGCCACGTGTACATTGCTACACCACCATTGTATTTGGTGCGTAAAGGACAGAAAAGAAGATATGCTTGGAATGATAAAGAGCGTGATGAAATTGTAGCTTCCATGAACGGAGGAGCCATTATTCAGCGTTACAAAGGTCTTGGGGAGATGAATGCAGAGCAATTGTGGGATACCACCATGAATCCTGAATTCAGAACATTAAGGCAAGTAACTATCGACAATGCATCTGAAACAGATAGAATATTCTCGATGTTGATGGGGGATGAAGTTCCGCCAAGACGAGAGTTTATTGAGAAAAATGCGGTCTATGCGAACATAGATGCATAAATAAATGATGTTCACAACAAAAACTCGCCCCCAAAGGGCGAGTTTTTTAGTTTTAGGGAAAACTTTAAACAATGAAGAAGATTCTTTTATTGATGGCACTGTCATCAGTTTCCCTAGTAAAAGCACAAGGCATCAACGATCTTTTGGTATCGGGTGTGGAAGATGCCAACCGATTTGCCAATTCTTATTTGGCTCCGGTATCCGAAGCGGCCATTTATGGGATTTCAACAGGGTGGTACAATTCTGCAGATGCCAAACCTCTTGGAGGCTTCGAAATTTCTGTGGTGGGTAATATCACCGGTTTTAAAAACAAAGAAGATAAAAAGGCTTTTTTGTTAGATCCTTCGCAATATGACAATCTAGACTTTGTTCAGAATCCGGGCGAACCACGATTGGTGTCGACAGCTTTAGGAGATATTGAAGGGGTTATGGTATTCGTGGAAGATGAAAACGGACTGTTCCGAGATGAATTTGAGTTGCCATCGGGTCTGGCGGCCGAAGACTTTAATTTTATCCCATCTGGGTATCTTCAGGGTAGTGTTGGTCTCATCAAAGGTTTGGAGGTAAAAGCTCGATTTTTACCTAAAATCAAATATGATGACGATTCGAATATTGGTCTTTTTGGTGCAGGTGTACAATATGATTTTACCAAAATGCTTCCTGCGGACAAGTTATTGCCTGTTGCCATTTCTGGAGTGATTGGCTATACCAACTTAAGCGGTGAATATGATCTTAACGAAATCAGCAGTATTGATGGTGATGACCAACGCTTGGATGCCAAATTCAAAACATGGAATTTTAGTGCAGTGGTTTCAACCAGAAATATTCCGGTCATCAATTTTTATGGTGGATTGGGGTATATTACGGGTAAATCCACTATCGATGTGTTGGGAACCTACGAGGCCAATGGTCCATTTTTCACAGAAAGAGTAGTAGATCCTTTTAGTGTTTCAGAGAGTGCAAGTGGTGTTGTTGCCAATTTGGGAACCAAGTTAAAGCTAGGCTTCTTTAGGATCAACGCCGAATATAACTTTTCAGAATTCAACACCTTTACATTTGGTTTGAATTTTGGATTTAGATAAATTCAAATTCACTAAACATAAGAAAGGCCCCAATCTGCATTGGGGCCTTCTATTTTCATATAAGTAGTCTTCACGTGTTTATTCCCTGGTGGCGAAGACCGAACCATTCTCCAGGGTTAAAATTTCAGGTTGTTTTGCTTTTTGCATGCTAACGGTGATATCCTGTACTTGGGGGTCACCATATATTATGGTATAGGTGCCGTTTTCTTCGGACCATTTAAAATCGGTATAAAAAACGAGTTTGGAATCGGAATAGCTCTGGTATCTTCCCAGATACACATCATTAAAAATCCATTCTTCACGAGTGGTGCTCGAACCTTTGTCGGTAGAGGTCGAAATTTCGGTTTTGGCCCAGATGCCCAAGATGGGGTCGTTGTTCTCTGGAATTTCGCTACAGTTGCTTACAGCCAATATGGCTATTATGGACAACAATGAAAAGAGCTTTTTCATAGTCTTGTAGGTTAAATTGGATTTGGGACTATTAGAACGTTGTTTTGTAGGAAACTATTGCATAAAAACCTAAGAAAGATTTTTTCAAGTGTTTTAAGTGGTCTGAATTTGACAATTTTTAATGCAATTGTGAAGGAACTCCCGATTTCTGATTTTAAGGGGTATTTAAGCCGCTAAAACTGGTAAAAGTCAGCCTTTTTCTGCTACAAATGCCTTATTTTTGAGGTCTAAAAATTTAAACTTACACAAATGAAAGTTACCGTAGTTGGAGCAGGCGCAGTGGGAGCAAGCTGTGCTGAGTACATAGCAATGAAGAATTTTGCATCAGAAGTTGTTTTATTGGATATCAAAGAAGGATATGCCGAAGGAAAAGCAATGGATTTGATGCAAACGGCATCCCTTAATGGTTTTGATACCAAAATTACTGGAAGTACCAACGATTATAGTAAAACGGCAGGTAGCGATATCGCCGTGATTACTTCAGGTATTCCCCGTAAACCAGGTATGACCCGTGAGGAGTTGATTGGAATCAATGCTGGAATTGTAAAGACTGTGGCCACAAGTTTGTTGGAGCATTCTCCAGACACAACCATTATTGTAGTAAGTAACCCAATGGACACCATGACCTATTTGGTGCACAAGGCAACTGGATTGCCAAAGAACAAAATTATCGGTATGGGTGGTGCGTTGGACAGCGCTCGTTTCAAATACAGGTTGGCTGAGGCTTTGGGAGCACCAATTTCCGATGTAGACGGTATGGTAATCGGTGGTCACAGTGATGTTGGAATGGTGCCTTTGATTGCGCATGCAACTAGAAACAGTGTAAAAGTATCCGAATTCCTATCCGAAGAAAAAATGCAGTGGGTAGTGGAAGAAACCAAAGTTGGTGGTGCTACCTTGACAAAACTATTGGGAACCAGTGCTTGGTATGCCCCAGGCGCAGCAGTTTCTGGTTTGGTGCAGGCCATTGCTTGCGACCAAAAGAAAATGTTCCCATGTTCCACTTTGTTGGAAGGCGAGTATGGTCTAGATGATATTTGTATCGGTGTTCCAGTGATTTTGGGTAAAAACGGAATCGAGGAAATCGTAGAAATCGAACTTACCGAAGCAGAAAAGGCAAAAATGCAAGAAAGTGCAGCAGGTGTTAAAAAAACCAACGGTCTGCTAGACGTATAAGCTCGAAAAACAAGAGTAAAGAAATTGTCATTTCAGGTGTAACCCCCAAGAAATCAGTATCGATAGGCTTGGAGAAATAACGGTTAATCTGGGATGACATTTTCATTTTATTTCGATGGCAACGGACCATTATTGCAATTACATTAATTTCTATTGGCAAATCTTGTCGGAAATGATATATTTGCACGCTGTTTAAGAAAACTTCTAAAAATTTAATAATCAATGCAAAATAAAGGACTTATAAGGCTTTTCGCGATCCTTTTTGGCTTGGTGAGCATCTATCAGCTATCCTTTACTTTCATCACAAGTAAGTTGGAGAAAGATGCTGAAGCTTATGCTGTTAGCCAAATTTCGGAAGCTGAGGAAGATTATGTGGCAAAGCGTGAAGCTTTAGAGGCATCGTACTTGGATTCCATCAGTGACAACACTGTTTTGGGCTTTACTAGCTACGGAGAGGCGAAGACGAAAGAGTTGAACAAGGGATTGGACCTTAAAGGAGGTATCAACGTAACCTTGCAGATTTCCGTAAAGGACATCTTAAAAGGGCTTGCCAACAATACCAAGAACCCAGTGTTCAACAAAGCTTTGGCAGATGCCGATGCGGCTTCCAAAAATAGCGATGCTACTTATTTGGAACTGTTTTTCGACGCTTTTGATAATATTAAAGGAGATACCAAATTGGCCTCTCCCGATATATTTGCCAACAAAGGTCTTAGCGACGACATCAATTTTCAAATGAGCGATGATGAGGTAAAACCTGTCATCAGAAGAAAAATTGACGAGTCCATTGTTTCTGCATTCGAAGTACTTCGTGAGCGTATCGATGGTTTCGGGGTAACCCAACCAAACATTCAGCGTGAAGGAAACTCAGGACGTATTTTAGTGGAACTTCCAGGAGCAAGGGATATCGCCCGTGCCCAGGACCTTCTTTCAAGTACTGCCCAATTGGAATTCTGGGAAACTTATCCACAGAGCAGCCAGAGCTTGGGAACTTTCTTGGTAAACGCCAACGAGCGCTTGAAAGAAATTTTGGAGCCTCAAAAGCCTGCTGAGGACCTATCAAAACCAGAATCTGAAATCGATTCATTGTTGTCCGATGTGGCACAGGATTCTTTGGATATGACCCAAGAGGCCAATCCAATTCTAGGCAAATTGATTCCTGCTAACCCAGGAAGCCACGCCATTGCAAGAGCTATGGTTTCAGATACTGCCGAAATTGGGGCCTATTTGAGAATGCCAGAAATCAAAAGGTTGATACCTAATGATATTCAATTTGTAAAATTCCTTTGGGAAAGACCTGCACAAGATTCTGAGGTTGCTGATTTGTACGCGCTAAAATCCAATAGGGATGGTGAGCCAAGAATCAGTGGAGACGTAGTTTCTGATGCTCAGGATACATTTGACCAATTCAATAAGCCAGCGGTGAGCATGACCATGAACACCCGTGGAGCTAAAGAATGGGAAAAATTAACTGGTGATGCCTACAACAACCAAACTGGGATTGCCATTGTTTTGGACAATAAAGTATATACTGCACCTGGGGTTTCTTCAGGGCCTATTTCAGGAGGGCGTTCCGAAATTACCGGTACGTTTACCGTAAACGAAACCAAGGATATTGCCAACGTATTGCGTGCAGGTAAACTTCCAGCTTCCGCAGACATCATTCAGTCCGAAGTAGTTGGTCCATCATTGGGTCAAGAAGCCATTGATAGTGGTTTTAGATCGTTTATGATCGCCATGATCTTTGTATTGGCATGGATGATTTTCTACTATGGTAAAGTAGGTGTGTTTGCAGACATCGCATTGGTATTCAACATTCTTTTGATTTTTGGTGTGTTGACCAGTTTAGGTGCTGTATTGACTTTGCCTGGTATCGCGGGTATCGTATTGACCATTGGTATGTCGGTAGATGCCAACGTACTTATTTTTGAAAGGGTAAAAGAAGAATTGCAAAAAGGAAAGGGCAAGGCACAAGCCATTGCAGATGGTTTTGGTAATGCATTGTCTTCTATCTTGGATGCGAACATTACAACAGGTTTAACAGCTATTATCCTTTTTATATTTGGTTCAGGACCTATTAAAGGTTTCGCAACAACCTTAATGATCGGTATTGTTACGTCTTTGTTCACGGCTATCTTTGTAACTCGATTAATGATTGATGCCTACGCAAGCAAAAAAGGTAGACGTTTGGATTTCAGTACTGCCATCACAAAGAACCTTTTCAATAATTTGAGCATAAACTTCTTGGGAAAACGTAAAGTAGCCTATATCATCTCTGGTATTTTGGTTGCGGTAAGTATTTTCTCTTTGTTAACGACAGGATTGCAACAAGGTGTGGATTTTATCGGAGGGCGTACCTACCAAATCCGTTTTGAAAAGGCAGTAAACCCTTCAGAAATTGCATCTGAACTCAACGTGGTGTTTGGAAGTGGAACCAATGTTAAAACCTTTGGTGGTAACAATCAAATTAAAGTAACCACTCCATATAAAGTTGACGAAGAAGGAATTGAAGTGGATGCGGAAATTCAGGATAAACTATATACCTCATTGCAAAAATACCTTCCAGATGGAACTAGCTTTGATGATTTCACCGTCGGTGCATCAGAAAAGTCCATTGGAATAATGCAATCTGTTAAAGTTGGACCTACCATTGCCGATGACATCAAGAAAAATGCATTCTTGGCTATCTTAGGATCCTTGGCAGTAGTATTCCTTTACATTTTATTACGATTCAGAAAGTGGCAATTCTCATTGGGTGCCGTAGTAGCGGTATTCCACGATGTAATGATCGTATTGGGAATCTTCTCCCTAACCGGAAAGATCATGCCTTTTAACATGGAAATCGACCAAGCCTTTATTGCGGCCATTCTTACCGTTATCGGTTATTCCCTGAACGATACGGTGGTTGTATTCGACCGTATTCGTGAGATTACCGGTCTAAAAGGTTGGAAAGATGGAGAAAATATCAACGAAGCCTTGAACAGTACATTGAGTCGTACATTGAACACCTCGCTTACCACATTGATTGTGTTGTTGGCCATTTTCATCTTTGGAGGTGAAAGTTTGAGAGGATTTATGTTCGCGATGATTATCGGTGTAATTGTGGGTACATATTCATCTGTATTCATTGCAACACCTGTAATGTTCGATTCATTAAAGAAGAAAATCGCTGCTGCTACGGGAGCATAGATTTCGTTTTTTTAGATTACACCAAAAAAGGCCACTTTTTAAAGTGGCCTTTTTTATTGGGTACGATTTCAATCTTTGTTCGCCGATAAAACGCCCAGCCACGATAACAATTGGCTAAAAAGTGTAAAATTTTGAATCACCCGAAGCTGACCATTAAAACCCCATTTATCCCGTTCTTTCGGATGGTTCAGCATATGGGCCAATGTTTTGGACAACGCAGGAATATTGGTGGGGTCCGGATTGATCTGTCCCGTTTTGTTATGCACTACCTGAAATTTCAATCCAGCTGCATTGGATACCAAAACAGGTTTCCGTTTCCACATAGCTTCTGTGGCAGTAAGCCCAAATCCTTCTTGAATGGAATTTTGTACAATTATACTCGAGCTCCGTTGAATTGCATTAACGATAAGTGCATTTTCCTTTGGATTGTCCAGCGGCAATAACAATATGGCAATATCGTTTTGCATGGCGCTGTCCACTTTTTTATATGTTTCAATAAGTTCATTGAGGACCTCTTCACCTTCGGGATCATCCGAAACAAAAGCGGGGTCTGGACCACCCATGATGAGCAATGCCATTTCTATCTGTTTATAATCAAGACTGTCCGGGTCGCCATTTTTGCGATTGTCCAATTTCATTTTAATAAAGGCTTCCATTAACTCCTTAAAACCCTTTAATCGGTCCCAACGTGATATTTCAGTAACAATGGGCCTATAAATAAAGTTCAAGTTAGTACCCTCGTCCAAGGTGCCAAAGGAGCCATCGGGCATTACTTTTCGGACCAAATGATCGTATCGGTCATATAAAATGGCCTTGTGATCGTCTAAGATGCCGGATTGGTATAAAATACCGATGCACTTGTGTAATTGTAGTTCCCGATTTTTGTGACTCAAAGGGTCAATTGCTGGTGGAATTATGGAAGAACGACTTTTTAAGGTTTTTGGCACATAACTGGGCAAACTGAATACAAAATGATCGTAATCATTGGTGTAGGGCCTTAAAAACTCCCAAACCGCGTCGGTTACCTCCGTATCTTCTTCCAAACCAATGTGGCAGCGCCAAATTATGGAAACATCTTTTTCTTTTTTAATCATGGCCGCTAGGGGCATGGGTTGGGGGTCATGCACTACAACAATATCCCCGTCGTTGATAAATTCCAAGGCTTTGGACAGGTTGTTTTGGTTGACGGCTTCATAAATTTTTCGGTCCTCATCGGTAAAAATACCATTGCCGCTACCGTGAATGGCATTGTGTATACGTTTGGTCAAGTCGAAGAACGATTTGTCCTTGGCTTCGATGACCAACCATTCAATGGAAGTGCCAAGTTCGCGAAGTATCCGCATTTGACTGGGTAGCATTTCGGCAACTCCACCACCAATGGCCGTCGAGTTGATCATCCAAACCGTTTTTCCTTTTAAAGCGTCAATAGGTTCTTGGGCCTGTTCCATGAAATCCAGAACAGAAGAGTAGAGGGAACCGTATGCCTTGTAATCTGAAATTTTGGCACCGGGCTTAACATTGATTTTTTGCATGAAAGGGAAGTGTATTTTTGAATTCCCTTTAAGATAGCAAAAATTGACGGGTTTTGTCCTTTGGACGTCTGTGGATTAGGGTTTCACTTCAATTCCATGGGAACCTTTTGAATCGAGATGTAACTCAAAAATGCGTTGGGGCTCCAGTTGGGGTTCTTTTCTGTGTGAAACAAAAACGATCGCTGAATCACTTTCTTTTGCAATTTTATTTACTAGAGCCACAAAGAGAGAGGCACTTGCATCATCCAATCCTTCTGTGGGCTCATCCAAAATTAATAAAGGTGGATGTTTTACCATGGCCCGGGCCATCATTACCAATCTCTTTTCCCCATCCGAAAGGTCTTTGAAATAATCCTCTTTTTTTTGATCTAAGTGCAGAAGTTCCAACCATTTTTTGGCCAACTGTTTTTCTGCATCCGTGGGTTGAACATAAAGTCCGATGGAATCGTGCAGTCCCGAAATAACCATATGTTCTAAAGTGTGGTACCCCCTAAACTTGTTGGTTATGGCAGGAGTGTAGTACCCAATTTTTTGTTTGAGGTCCCAAACGCTCTCGCCGCTACCTTTTTTTTGTCCGAAAATGGTCAAATCTTGACCATAACCTTTGTGACTATCCCCGGTGATCATACTTAAAATGGTCGATTTTCCGCTTCCGTTTGGACCTATTAATTGCCAAAATTCTCCTTTTTCAATGGTCCAATCAATTTGGTTCAACACTTGTCGACCATCAAAACTCACGGAAACTTTTTTAAGTTGCACCAAGGTTTTTTCTGTCTCTTCAATGGGTTTTAAAGGGGGTGGAATTATTCCTTCAAATAAGACTTGCCTGGGTTGATTGACTTGCCAAAAGTCTTCCTTTGATGGGTATTTGTGGAGGGTGTCACCATCCAATTTGAAAAAATCGGTAGCACTGGGTAAAATATCATCCAAGCGGCTCACCAATTGCACTAAAATTCGATTTGCAGCAATCTCGTTCAATTGGCCCTTTAATTTTGCCTGGGTGGCTACATCCAAATTATCAAATGGATTCACCAAAATGAGAAAGTCAGGGTCTTGCTGTAAAAGATAATTGAGCAAGGCTTTCTTTTGCTCACCGCTGCTCATGGTTTTTAAAGGCTGATTCGTATTCTTGGTGAGGATTTTAATGTCGTGACGCTCCTCTTCATCCATAAATCGGTTGATTTCGGAACGAGAGAAAATTAGACCCTTTAAGTATTGTAATTCTTCTAAACCCGAAACGGCATGGTGTTTTAGTAAGGATTCCACCAAATTTTTGATGTTCGAATTGTTCTGGGTGAGAATGGCGTAACTTTTGGGCGGTTTCATTTAAGAAAAGAATTCCACCAAATTTACAATGATTGGGCGTTTACACGAAAAATATGAACAGGATTGTCTTTGTAAGTGGTTGTTTTATCCAAATGCATTCCGTTTTTAAGGGCCACATTTTGTGAGGGAACATTATCTATGTGAATAATGGAAATTAATGAAGGGGCAAAATCATGTTCGAAAGCAAATTGCTTGCATTTTTCAGCAGCCTCAAAGGCATACCCTTGCCGCCAATACTCGGGAAGAATGGAGTATCCAATTTCCAACTCTTGCACATTATCTACAATTTGCACCAAAAGCCCACAAATCCCGACCAATTTTCCTGTTGATTTTAAAATTAAGCCGTTCATGCCTCCCAAGTCTTTTTCATACCGTTCAAAAATTCGGTCAAATTGAACTTGACAGGCAGTTTTTGGGTCGGAGGGAAGGCCTTCCCAAAATTGGGTGGATTTTGGGTCGTGGTAAAAGGGTAACCAAGCTTCAAAATCTGATGCTTTCAATTTTCGGAATAGCAGTCGTTCCGTTTCTTGATGTTCCAGTAAATAGTTGGCCATTTAGTTTCTTGAAAAGCTTATGCTGTCTCCAATTTGCAATCCATGAACATCCGAAAGTCCGGCATTGATTTCCAAAACATATTTTGCTGGAGCTTCAGAAGGTAGGCTATTTTCATTGTACGCTTCCGCCTCTTTTTGAAAACTCACAATTTTTTGGTTCTCATCAATGTAGATAATGTCCAAGGGAAATTGGGTGTTTTTCATGTAAAAAGAACGCATCCGATTATCTGGAAAAATAAATAGCATGCCTCTTTTTGGTTTCATGGAAGCACGATACATTAAGCCCGTTTGGGTTTCGTATTCGGTTTCCGCGATTTCTATGTCAAAATATACCGAAGTGGAATCCGAGGCCAATTTAATGACCTGTAATTCGCCTTCTTTTTTAAAGGCGACGGTTTCTGTTTTTAAAGAAGTTTTGGTTTCGCTTTTGCATGAAGCCAAAAACAATACGCATAAAAACAAAATGGAAATTTGTTTGAGCATGGATTAGTATTTACTTTCCAACCGTGGTTTTATCATTAAAGCAAGTCCTGCAGCGATCAACGGAAAACTCAACCATTGTCCTGTGGTTAAATATCCAAGCTTGTCCTCAAATCCTCCTTGACTCTTTTTATAGAATTCAACCACAAAGCGCACCGAGAAAAGTAGCACTAAGAACAGACCGAATAAAAAGCCAGGTTTGTATGCTTTTTTTGATTTCCAATACACCAGATACATGATGGCAAACACAATGAGATAGCCGAACGCTTCATACAATTGCGCCGGGTGACGGTAAGGAATGGATTGCAATAACTGTGAAAATTCTGGATTGTGTTGAATGGCTTTATAGGCGGCATTTTCTGTAGGTTCTTTGGTCAGGGCCATTGCTTTGTAGGCCGGCATATCATCCGAATCGCGAATAAAACGAGTCGCTAAAAAGTAGGACTTATCCTTTACCACATCACCATTGATTTCGGAGTTGAAAAAATTGCCAATTCTAATAAAGGCAGCTCCAAGTGCGGCAGGTACGGACATTCTATCCAAAAGCCACATGATTTTGATGTCCTTCCATTTAATGGTGTATAAAATCATCCCAATAATGGCTGCAATGGTAGCGCCATGACTTGCCAATCCCGTAAATCCGGTAAACTCATAGCCATTTATGATGCCGAAAAGGGTGCCATCAGAACTTTCACGAATGGGGAGTAGAATTTCTACTACGTGCTCTTTGTAATATTCCCAATCATAAAAAAATACATGGCCCAATCGTGCTCCCAGCATAATGGAAACCACGGAATAAATGAAAAGGGAATCCAATTGCTCCATTGATTTTTTTTCATTCAGAAAAATCTTTTTCATGAGCATCCACCCTACAACAAAGGCGGCAATCCATAAAAGATTATAATATTTTATCTGTAAAAAACCCAGCTTAAAGAGGGTTCCTTCGGGGTTCCAATCAAATCCAAGGAAATACATCTTGATTATTTTTTGGACTAATATAACTACTTTGATTGGTTGAAGCGTTGAATTGCGACTTCAATTTTTAAGGAACGGGATCATAACCGCTTCCGCCCCAAGGGTTGCAACTGGCAATGCGTTTTATGGCCAACCATCCTCCTTTAAAGAGGCCGTGCTTTCGTAATGCTTCCAAAGTATATTGTGAACAAGTGGGGGAGTAGCGGCAGGTTGCGGGCAGCATGGGCGAAATTAAATATTGATATAATTTCACCAGAAGGACAAAAGGAGCTATTAAAATCTTTTTCATGTACGTTGCGTCTGCTGGTACAAGGTAAAAAAAAGCCCCGATTTATCGGGGCTCGTACTAAACATCCTCTGATATGGGTAACAGCGGTTCTAAACTTTCTCTTTCATCATCTGTATACAATCTGGATTTGATCACAAACCGAAGTCCCATTGGAATTTCAAGACTAAAACTGGAGCCTCTTCCCGTGGTAATATCCACGGTAATTTGGGTGTGTTTCCAATATTCGAACTGGTCCTTGCTCATGTAAAAGTTACACCCGTGAATGTTGCCCAAGTGAACGTCGTTGTCGTTGAGCATCAATTCACCTTTGGGAAAACACATGGGTGATGAGCCGTCGCAGCATCCTCCGCTTTGGTGAAACATAAGTTCACCGTGACGTTCCCGTAGTTGGTCGATAACTTCCTTGGCGCGGTCCGTTACCAAAACCCGTTTTGTCAAATCTTCCATTCTAAAAGAACCCTAGCTTATTCTTATCGTAAGAAATCAGCATGTTTTTGGTCTGGCGGTAGTGGTTCAACATCATTTTATGGGTTTCCCTACCGATTCCAGATTTTTTATATCCACCAAATGGTGCGTGAGCTGGATAGGCATGGTAGCAGTTCACCCAAACTCTACCCGCTTGAATTTGTCTGGAAATTTTATAGGCTTGGTGCATATCGCGTGTCCAAACCCCAGCGCCCAATCCGTAGAGGGTATCATTCGCAATTTCCAAAGCTTCGGCTTCATCTTTAAAAGTGGTGACACAAACTACTGGCCCAAAAATTTCTTCTTGGAACACTCGCATTTTGTTGTTTCCTTTTAAAATGGTTGGCTGAATGTAATAACCGCCTTCCAAACCTTCGTTATATGCTGCTGCTCCGCCTGCAAGTACTTCACACCCTTCTTCTTTACCGATTTCGATATAGTTTAGGATTTTTTCATATTGGTCGTTGGAAGCTTGAGCCCCCATCATGGTCGTTGGATCTAAAGGGTGACCTAACTTGATGGCTTTGGTTCGTTCCACTACACGTTCGATGAACTTATCAAAAATACTTTCCTGTACCAAAATTCTGGAAGGACAGGTACAAACCTCACCTTGGTTCAAGGCAAACATTACGGCGCCTTCCAAACATTTGTCGAAGAACTCGTCGTCTGCTTCCATGATGCTTTCAAAGAAGACATTTGGCGATTTGCCACCCAACTCCAAAGTCACAGGGATAATGTTTTTGGATGCATATTGCATGATCAACTGACCCGTAGTGGTTTCGCCCGTAAAGGCAATTTTGTTGATTCTTGGGCTGGACGCCAATGGTTTTCCTGCTTCCAATCCAAATCCGTTCACAATGTTCAGCACTCCGGCAGGAAGAATATCCTCAATCAGTTCCATTAAAATCAAAATACCGACTGGAGTTTGCTCAGCAGGTTTTAGTACCACACAGTTACCTGCAGCCAAAGCGGGCGCTATTTTCCATGCTGCCATTAATATGGGGAAGTTCCATGGGATAATTTGTCCAACAACACCTAGTGGTTCCAGAACATTCATGGAAACGGTGTTGGAATCCAATTCGCTCACCGAACCTTCTTCAGCACGGATAACCCCGGCAAAATATCTAAAATGGTCTATGGCCAATGGCATATCGGCTGCCCTGGTTTCACGAAGCGCTTTACCATTGTCCCACGTTTCTGCTCTGGCCAAAACCTCAAGGTTTTGTTCCATAACATCGGCAATCTTAAGTAATAGGTTGCTTCGGTAAGTAGCTGATGAGTTGTTCCATTCTGGGGCAGCTGCCCAAGCGGCATCGATGGCCTTATCTATATCTTCTGAAGTGGAACGCGCTATTTTGGTGAATGAATTTCCGTCTACAGGTGAAATATTGTCGAAATATTCCCCTTTGGTTGGTGGTACCCATTTTCCACCAATGTAATTTTCGTATTGCGCTTTGAATTTCGGTTTCTCCAAAATACTGCGCTCTGTAGTTTGTACATTGCTCATAGTATTGTTGTTTAAGTTAATTTTTGTGTGTTGGAAGTGCATGGTCCAACTGACTGATTTTAAAAGTATTGATTTTGAGTTCTGTGTATCTGACGTATTCTATTAATGACATGACCGATTCTCTTTCTTATTGAATATTTAACAATTATTGACATTGAAATTTTTATATTTAATAACTAATCTTATAAAATATTAAGGAGTAGTAATTTTATTATGCGATTACCTGAACGATTTTTTAAGGAACGAAAGCTGGAGCATTTGGTCGAAAACCAAACTTCGTATACGCTGAACAATGCCTCTATGCATGTTTTTGAGACGCATTTGCAGGCTGAGAAAGTGTTGTTGCAGTTTGACCAACCCGTTTTGGCTTCTATGTTGATTGGGAAAAAAGTAATGCACCTGCGGGATAAGGAAGCATTTAACTTTTTGCCAGGGGAATCGCTTATTCTTCCGTCCAACGAGGTCATGTGCATTGATTTTCCCGAGGCAGATGTGGACAATCCCACGAGATGTCTGGCGATGGCCATTTCCGATGAAAAAATAAATAAGGTCATCAATCTGATGAACGAACAGATGCCCAAAGTGGATGGCTCGGAATGGGCATTGATGGACTACAACTATCACTTTACCAACGATGCCAGTATTTATGGGATCATCCAACGATTATTGTACTTGTTCACGGAAAATCATCCTTCCAAAGATTTTTTTGTGGACAATATGCTACAAGAGTTGATCATTCGGATTTTGCAGGGCAATGAACGGGATAATTATGCAAAAAACGCATCCAAATTCAGTTCCAATAACCGTTTGGCCTATGTGATGGATTACATTTCCACACATTTGCATGAGCAGTTATCCATTAGTGATCTGAGTAAAAAGGCCTGCATGAGCGAATCCCATTTTTACAAAACCTTTAAGGAGGAATTGGGTGTAACGCCCATCGATTTCATTAATAGTGAGCGCATTAAAATGGCCATTTACTTATTGAAGGACCCTACTAAAAAAATAAAGGAAATTTATCTGGAATGTGGGTTTGAAAACCGCTCGTATTTCAACCGATTGTTCAAACGTAAGATCCATGTATCTCCTGGACAGTATCAGTCAAAATTCAAGAAAAACCAAAGTCTAGTTTAAACTGAAGGTAGTTCCGTCTTTTCCATCCTTAATTTGGATTCCCAAAGCGTTGAGCTCATCCCTAATTTTATCTGAAGTGGCGAAATCCTTATTGGCACGGGCTTCATTTCGAATTTGAATCAATAATTCCATCACCCCATTTAAGGCCGTGGAATCGTCATTGGCCAAAGATTGGTTTTCGATACCAAGTACATCGAATACAAAAGCTTTCATCGTGGCAGAAAGCTCCGTTTTGTCGGCTTCTGTAATTCCAGACTTTCCTTCTTTGATCAAATTGATGTTTTTAACGGCATCAAACAATTGCGCAATAAGGATAGGCGAGTTAAAATCGTCGTTCATGGCATCGTAGCATTTCTGCTTCCATGCTGTCACATCAAAATCGGAAGTATTGGAAACTGGCAGGCTTTCTACATTATCCATTGCATCCATCAAACGGTGATACCCTTTTTCTGAAGCCAGCAAAGCATCATCACTAAGGTCCAAAATGCTGGTGTAGTGGGCCTGCAGCATAAAAAAGCGCACCACGGAAGGCGAATAAGGCTTGCTCAATATGTTGTTGTCACCACTAAAAATTTCGTAAGGGTAAATGTTGTTGTCCGTAGATTTGGACATTTTTTTGCCGTTTAGGGTAAGCATATTGGCATGCAACCAATATTTTACAGGAGATTTTCCGGTACTTGCTTCGGCCTGTGCAATTTCGCATTCGTGGTGCGGGAATTTTAGGTCCATTCCACCTCCGTGAATATCGAAAGTTTCACCCAAATATTTGGTGCTCATGGCGGTACATTCCAAGTGCCAACCAGGAAAACCATCTCCCCAAGGGGAAGGCCAACGCATAATATGCTGTGGCTCGGCTTTTTTCCAAAGCGCAAAATCCTGTGGGTTTCGCTTTTCGTCTTGGGCGGTAAGTTCACGGGTGTTGGTGATCATATCCTCCAACTTTCGACCGCTCAATTTACCGTAATCATGATCTTTATTGAACTTAACCACATCAAAATATACAGAACCATTTACCTCGTAGGCCAACCCTTTTTCAAGAATTTCTTTGATGATCTCGATCTGCTCAATAATGTGCCCAGTCGCCGTTGGCTCAATACTGGGGGGCAATAAATTGAGTTTTTGAATGGTATTATGGAAATCCACGGTGTAGCGTTGCACTACTTCCATGGGTTCTATTTGCTCCAGTTTTGCTTTTTTCGCAATCTTGTCCTCACCTTCATCTGCATCGTTCTCCAAGTGACCTGCATCGGTAATGTTTCGTACGTACCTCACTTTGTACCCTAAATGTTTAAGGTATCTAAAGATCATATCAAAAGACATAAAGGTGCGGCAATTGCCCAAGTGTACATTGCTGTATACGGTTGGACCGCAGACGTACATGCCTACGTGGCCTTCATTGATGGGTTCGAATAGTTCTTTTTGTCCAGAAAGTGAATTGTGGATGCGTAGGTTTTGGTCTTTATAAAGTTGCATTAATCGTTTAGGATTAAAATTCGGTATCTAGGTTGATGTAATCCAAAAATTCCCTGCGAACGGCCTCATCCTTAAACTTTCCTCCATACTCTGCCGTTACCGTGCTGCTTTCGATGTCTCTAATTCCCCTTGAATTAACGCAAAGGTGTTTGGCATCTATCACACAGGCAACGTCCTCGGTTCCCAAAACTTCTTGGAGTTCTTTTACAATCTGAATGTTCAATCGTTCTTGAACCTGTGGTCTCTTGGCATAATAATCAACAACTCGGTTCATTTTAGAAAGACCAACCACAGTGCCATTTGAAATATAGGCGATATGAGCACGGCCTACAATCGGTAATAAATGGTGTTCGCAAGTTGAGTAGAGAACAATGTTCTTTTCCACTAACATTTCACCATACTTGTACTTATTACTAAAAGTGGAAGAGTTGGGTTTCCTGTCGGGATGTAGACCACCAAAAATCTCTTTCACGAACATTTTGGCCACACGTTTTGGAGTGCCGTTTAAACTATCATCATCCAAGTCAAGTCCAAGAGTGAGCATGATTTCTCTAACGCTCTTTTGAATTCTTTCGATTTTTTCATCATCGCTCAATACAAAAGCATCCTTCCTCATTGGTGTTTCCGTTGAAGAGCCAACGTGGTCGTTGCCTCTTTCCTCATATTGTTCTTCCAAAGCCTGCTCTAATTTCATAGCTATTTATTCAGGAGAGCAAAGATATACATTAATCAACGATTTAACATCTGCTTACCGATGTTTGACAACATAAATTATTGTTAAGGCAGGCATGGCGGTACTTTTATAATATCCAAACCTACAGTCTTTTATGTTGAGATATTTCTCCAGCGTCATTTTATTGGTCCTATTTTGTCAAGCTGCAAACGCACAGGTTGCACAAGATTGCATGGATGCGATTCCCATTTGTAACAATACACCCGTAAACGGGGGTACGCGTGATTTTGGCACTGACGATTTTAATGGAGCGGCATCCAGTGGCTGTTTGGAGCCCACCACTTTGGGAACCATTGAATCCAACTCTGCTTGGTATCGATTCCGAACCAATGCTGCGGGGCAATTGGGCTTTAATATTGGACACGATAGTTCAGAGGATTGGGATTTTGCTTTGTATCAAGCGTCTGATTGTAATGTCTTGGGCGAGCCCATACGCTGTAATTTTTTTGATAATAGCGAAGGTGTAAGTTTTGTGGGCGTGGGGGAAGATCCTACCGGGGATTTGGATTCCGTGCACTACGAGGATTGGTTGGAGGTTGAGCCAGGACAGGATTACTACCTCTTCATCAACAATTATAGTAATGTAAACTCTGGGTTTTCAATTCAGTTTACAGGAGGTATTTGGGAGACCAACCCTTATGATGCTTTGGATTGTTCCATTGTCAGTAATCTTTTGGGACCACCCATTGCAGCTTGTGAAGGAGATGATGTTGTTTTGGATGCCACAACCTCAAATGCATTCAACTATAGCTGGTTTATGAATACAGGATCTGGATATACCCAGATTGCAGGAGCTTCTGCTGCTACCTACGCTGTTACTTCGTCAGCAGATTATAGGGTGGTGGTTGCGACCAATGCTGAGACCATTATTAGTGATGTACAAGTGGGTTTTAATCCAAGTCCGATTACCAATGAGGTTTCTGATGAAACATTCTGCCAATCGGATTCCATGGCTTTTGATTTAAGTGTTAAGGATATGGAAGCTTTGGGAGATCAAAACCCCGATGATTTTATTGTTAGCTATCATAGCTCTGCATCAGATGCCACCATGGGAATTCACCCTTTGGAAAAGGAGCATCCAACCTTAGTGGGGCAAGAAATCATTTATGTACGAACCACTTCAATGGCCAATTCCGATTGTTTTGATGCATCACAAAGCTTTGTTCTTGAAGTGATTGAAACGCCATTGTTGACCTTTTCAGAAGAAGAAGTGATTTGCGAAACTGTGGGAACTCTGGAAATCGGTGAGACAAATCCTGATGCCAACTTTGATTATTTATGGAGTACGGGTGAACAGACCCCAACCATTCAAGTGGTTGATGCTGGGGAATACACCCTCACCGTAACCAATACCTTAAATGGTGTAAGCTGTGAATCAACCCGAACCGTTGTGGTTTCCATTTCTGAATTGCCAGTAATCACCAATATTGATATTGCCGATTTGAGCGCCAATAATGTGGTCACCATCAATACTGAAGCACAAGATGTTTTTGAGTTCGCCCTAAACGATGGGGAATATCAATCCCACAATACTTTTGAGGGTGTACCCCCTGGAGTGCATACGGTTCGCATGCGCGACCTTTACGGTTGTGGTGAAGTAGAAGAAGAGATAGTTGTTGTTGGGTTTTTGACGGCATTTTCACCCAATGGCGATGTTTTGAACGATTTATGGCAAATTGAAGGACTTTCTACCCTAAACGCTCCTATTGTTACCATTTACGACCGTTACGGAAAGCTTATTAAGCAAATGAACCAGTTTGATGCGGGTTGGGATGGTAATTTCCAAGGCAAACCCCTTCCCTCCACAGATTATTGGTTTAAATTGTCTTATTTGGACAATGATGGCAACCGAACCTATGCGAAATATTTGCAGAGTCATTTTTCGTTGAGAAGATAGTGTGTTGGTATTTCATCGATATACTTCGTAATTTTCTTACTTCTACATACTAAAACCTACTTTCTTTAAGTTATACAGGTTATGTAGCATAACCTTTAGCCCAAACTCTATGAGAGCTCTATTTTGCGCCATTTGCCTTATTATTTTCTTTCAGCTACAGGTAAGCGCACAAAACTCCCCAGATTGTAGAACCGCAATTCCTGTTTGTGCAGATGCTCCCATTATGGGCACCACGGATGGAGGAGGTGATATTGACGATTTCGACCCGGAGGTGATCACCCAAACCGGGTGTTTGGAAAAAGGGAGTGTGAGTTCAGCAAATATCGAGAATAATTCCGCTTGGTATGTGTTTAGGGCCGGCACCAATGGACAAATAGGTTTTGATATTGAGGCTCTACCTGGGACATCGGGCATTGTTACAGCGGAGTGGGATTTTGCACTTTATGGTCCTTTTGATGAGGATTCCGGCGCTAATTATTGTACGATTATAGGCGATGGTTCGGCGCAACCCATTCGATGCAATTACGAATACAACAACACGGGTTTTACGGGGATTGGAGTAAATCCAGTTGATGGTAGGGAAGGAGCCCCTTTTGTAAAGGGAAGTCAGAATACTTACGATGAATGGTTGAACGTAACCGAAGGAGAAATCTACTACCTGTTTATCAATAACTATAATACCAATTTTGATGATGAACCGGAGTTCTTTGAATTAACCTTTACGGGTACTTCGGTCGATGATGATCAAGACACCGCTTTGGATTGTACATTGAGAGATGAATTTTTGGGTTTTGATATTGTGGCCTGTGAGGGCGACCCAGACATTATTTTAAGTGCATTGAATTCACCTGCCGGTCCTAATTTGAACAATATTACATGGACCGTGGACTGGGATGACGATGGCACCATAGATCAAGTGTTGGCTGTTGGTCCCACTGAAACTGAGCATACCGTTTCCAGTCCAGATTCAGGGCGTTATTTTGTTTCCATAGAGAACAGTCTTGGGCAAATTTATTCTGATGATGTCCTCATCACCTTTTATGGACCTCCAGAATTGGATGAGGTTCGCGTGATAGATGATTTGGTCAACAGTAATCAAACGGACCCCTATAATGTGGAAATTGTTCCTGTTGGGGATGGAGATTACGAATACGCCATTAATGGTGGGGAGTATCAGGATAGTCCTATTTTTTATGATGTGCCACCAGGAGTGAATACAGTGGTCATCAACGATAAAAATGGATGTGGCGCTTCAGAACCAGCAGAGTTTTTGGTCGTAGGTTATCCAAAGTTTTTTACGCCCAATGGCGACGGAATTTACGATACTTGGAATGTGTTGGGAGTAGAGGAACTCACCAATCCTGTAGTCTATATTTTTGACCGATATGGTAAATTGCTCAAGCAATTGGATACCAATTTGGGTTGGGACGGTACTTTTAATGGTCGGGATATGCCATCATCGGATTATTGGTTCCGATTGGATTACGACAAGGATGAGGACGGAGTGATTGTGGCTACTCAGGTACGCAGACACTTTTCATTGGTACGATAAAAAAAGGCCGGAACTTCTTCCAGCCTTCCTAAGTAAAATAATTTATCTTGGTTAGAACTTCAAGGAGTATCCCAATGAAATATTGGTATTTACCCTGTTCACCAAACTCGCTAGGTCAAGACCTCCATCAAAGAAATAGGTGCTTACATCTTGCTCCGATCTAGTATAGGAAAGGTCAATTCTATTGGCTCCAAAATTATACCCTATACCCGCTGAATACGCATTGAGTTCTCCTACGGTGCTTCCATCTTCGTAAGGACTATCTTCAAAACGGTAACCCGCTCTTAAACTTATTTGGTCAATTCTATACTCCCCTCCAATTCTGTATGTGTTTACGACACCCAAAGTGTTTGAAATGAAATTGTTTTCATCGGAAAAACTGGGGTCGGAAGTTGGTTTTAGCTTCGCTTGGGACATATCTTGGTAGCTATAATCAAAACTAATCAAACCCGATTTTCCAAATACAAGAGCCGCACTACCCGTAATTTTTGATGGTGTTTGGATTCGGTAATCAGGATAAAGATTAACGATATTAAAATTGATATAACTGATATCCGACACGGCTAAATTTGAATTGATGCGCTGTGAGGTGTCATCGCGCAATCTATACCAAGTGGGGGATTGGTAGCTACCCCCAATACGAACGGCTTCGCTTAATTTGGCGATTGCACCCAAACTAAAGGAGAAACCGGACCCATCGGTGTGTAAAAAGTTGTCGAACGAACTGTTCTGTATTAAAGAGCCCGCATCGTATCCGTCCTCATCAAAATAAGTGACCTGATCGTAAAAAACGCTGTGAAAGTTCAATGCGGCACCTATATATAGATTTTCCTTGTATTGTCCTGCAAAATTGAAAGTAAACTTGCTGTTGTATCCAGAAGTATTGTTGATATATCTTTGGTCGACACTGCTGTAATCGGCATTGGAAAAATAGGAGGTATTGCTATCATCATCGGCTACAGGTTCTATAATTCCGGCCTGAAAACCTAAAAATGCTTGTTGGGGACCATAGCCCAAACTGGAACCGATATCCAAATATGCATCTTCAATATATTCACCATTTTGCACTCTTAAGGGACCCAAAGGCTCTCCTTGGGCAAAGTTTAAAAAGTAATTGTCGATACCCACAGTGGAGCTTCCTCTAGCGAAGAATTCATTTTCAAAATTCTGTACCATGTCATAATTCACGGCCAAAGAAATTTTTCTCCAAGGGTTTTTATCCGAAGCTTGAAAAATGAATACACCACCGGCTTGGTTAAAGTTGAGGTCGTTCATGGTGGTGTTGCTAATGTTGTTACCGTAAAGGGCATCGTTGTTACGATGGTAATTGGTCCCTGTAATCGTGATTTCGCTATAATTGAAAACCGCCGACCCCGCAGGGTTGATGTTGATGGCGCTTAAATCGCCTCCCAAAGCACCAAAGGCGCCACCCATAGCTTGAAACCTTGGGGTTCCCTGTAGGTCTTCCGAGCTAAATCGCAGTACATCATCAATGGTTTGGGCACTGGCATAAGTACATACCAATACCATGATGAAAGTTGAGATTCTCTTCATTTTGTTTGATTTAGATTAATGGAATAGTTTTTAGAATGTTATGGTCTACCGCCACCTCTTCCGCCTCTTGAACCACCTGAAGATCTAGAAGCGCCGCCCGAACTTCTGGAACCTCCCCCTGAACTTCTAACGGAACCGGAACTTCTGGAAGATGACCCGCTGCTTCGGTAACTGCCTGAACTTCTAGTGGATGACGAAGGTCTACTATAGCCACTGCTCCTTGAAGGGGTTGAATAGGATCTAGAACTACGCGTAGAGCTTCTGTAACTTGGATATGAGCTTCTGGTGCTCGGTCTACTGCTTCCACTATAGCTACGTGAGCTTCTATTGGATGAATAGTTTCCGTAAGAGGGTCTGTTCTGACTTCTTCTATTGTAATAGCCAGCTGTAGAACGTGTGCTTCTGCTGGTTCTGTAGTTTTGATTTCGAGTGGCAGCAGCACTTCTTGAATATCGTTGTGTGTTGGAACGATTGGTATAGGCACTGTTGCTTCTTCTCGCTAAATTATTGCTTCTATTGGTAACAGCAGCATTGGAACGACCACTGTTTCTCCTAAAATCTCTGTTGTATGTGTTTCTTGAACGCAAAGTTGTTCCGGGAATATAGGAGTAACCTCTTCTACCGGACATGTAGGCGTAATCTCTACCATAATATCCGCCCCAACCCCAGTTGTTGTAAGGGTAACCCCAGCCCCAGGTTCCGGCCCAGCCCCAGCCAGCATTCCAGCCCCAGCCGTAGTTCCAGCCCCAGCCCCAACGGTTATATCTCCAAGGGTTGTACCAACCCCATCCCCAACTATTGTAGGGGTATCCCCAGGCCCAGTTGTTCCAGCCCCAGTAACCGCCCCAACCAAAGTTGTTCCAGCCATAGCCCCAACTGTTGTCGTACACATTTATGGAGATGCTTGTTGGATTGTCTCCCCATCCTGGGTTTCCGTTATAATTGTTATTGTAAGCGAAATAATCGGTCTGCTCACCATAAGGAATGGTGTCGTTTGCCATTTGGCTAGAGTAACTATCGATATCGGTAAAGATTTCGTTGTCCAAAATTTCACCGTATTCGTCTGCTTTTTCACCAAAATAATCTCCGTAAATATTGTTTTCCATTTCGGCATTTCGAACAGCTTCCGGATTTTGTTTTTCTACATAAACAACACGATCTCTGCTAGAGTAAATACCATCATCGTAATAAGAGGCTTGTTGGTAAGAACCACATGAAGCCATCAATAGCGCGATAACAGAAAACAAGGAAAAAGTCTGAAATTTATTGAGGGGTAAAGACGTTAACATGGTGCAATTTTTATTGTTGAACATTTTAAAAATAACTAGTTTTACCAAATTATTTTATTAAAGAAATCACAAGTTTTGTGCCAAAGTTCAATAGATGGGTAAAAATTTAACAAGCCGAGCAGAAGATTATTCCAAATGGTATAATGAACTTGTTGTAAAGTCGGACTTAGCTGAGAATTCGGGAGTTAGGGGTTGTATGGTAATAAAACCTTATGGCTATGCCATATGGGAAAAAATGCAGGCCCAATTGGATAAGATGTTCAAGGAAACAGGTCATGAAAATGCATATTTCCCCTTATTTATTCCCAAATCTTATCTAAGTAAAGAAGCAAGTCACGTAGAAGGGTTTGCCAAAGAGTGCGCTGTTGTAACGCACTATAGGTTAAAAAATGCAGAGGATGGCAGCGGTATTGTTGTGGACGAGGATGCAAAACTGGAGGAGGAGCTTATTGTGCGACCAACTTCTGAAACCATTATCTGGGACACTTACCGAAAGTGGATTCAATCCTACCGAGATTTACCCTTAAAAATCAACCAGTGGGCCAATGTGGTGCGTTGGGAAATGCGTACCCGACTTTTTCTTAGGACTGCTGAATTTTTATGGCAAGAAGGACATACGGCACATGCGACAAGGGAAGAGGCTTTGGAAGAAGCTGAGCTTATGATGAATGTGTATGCCGAATTTGTGGAGACTTATATGGGGGTTCCCGTAATTAAAGGAACCAAAACCGAAAGCGAACGATTTGCCGGTGCAGAAGAAACGTATTGTATAGAAGCCTTAATGCAAGACGGAAAAGCGCTTCAGGCTGGTACTTCCCACTTTTTGGGACAGAATTTCGCCAAAGCTTTTGATGTGAAGTTTGCCAGCAAAGAAGGAGTGCAAGAATATGTTTGGGCAACCTCTTGGGGGGTTTCCACCCGTTTGATGGGGGCTTTGGTTATGACCCACAGTGATGATAATGGATTGGTGTTGCCTCCAAATTTGGCGCCAATTCAAGTGGTCATTGTACCTATATATAAAGGAATGGAGCAACTGGATGCCATTTCTGAAAAAGTAAACCCATTAGTAAAGGAACTCCGCGCCAAAGGAATTACGGTTAAATTTGATGATAGGGATACGCATAAGCCAGGATTCAAATTCAACGAGTATGAATTGAAAGGCGTTCCTGTGCGCTTGGCGGTGGGTCAGCGCGATTTGGCCAATGGAACTTTTGAAGTCGCTCGAAGGGATACCTTGGAGAAAGAGACGGTTGCTGCCAATGGCATCGTGGAAAAGATTGAGGCTTTGTTGAAAGAAATGCAGGAGAACATTTTTAAAAAGGCCTTGGATTATAGAGATGCTCACATCACTGAAGTGGATTCCTATGAAGAATTTAAAAAAGTGTTGGAAGAAAAAGGTGGCTTTGTATCGGCGCATTGGGATGGTACCATCGAGACCGAGGATAAAATAAAAGAGGAGACAAAAGCCACTATTCGCTGTATTCCATTGAATGCAAAACAGGAAGATGGCAGCTGTATAGTGACCGGAAAACCATCTTCGCAACGAGTATTGTTTGCTAAGGCCTATTAATTAGGTTGAAAAAATATTATTTACTGTTGCAAGACTTAAAAATAGTTGTATTTTTGCATCCGCAATTGTGCAACCATATGGCCCGTTCGTCTAGGGGTTAGGACGCCAGGTTTTCATCCTGGTAACAGGGGTTCGATTCCCCTACGGGCTACGAAAGAAATTTTAAGCGATAAAGTTGCTTATTTTTAACTTTGTGGCTTTAAAGTTCTAGATTGACAAATTGGCCCGTTCGTCTAGGGGTTAGGACGCCAGGTTTTCATCCTGGTAACAGGGGTTCGATTCCCCTACGGGCTACAAAAAAAGTATTTAGAAAGAATTAAATTTAAGCAATGGCAAACCATAAGTCAGCATTAAAGAGAATCAGAAGAAACGAAGCGGTACGTTTGCGTAACAGATATCAGCACAAAACTGTGCGTAATGCTATCAAAAAATTGCGTAACGAGGAAGACAAAAAAGCTGCTGAAGCTTTGTTGCCTACTGTAGTTGGTATGATCGATAAATTGGCGAAGAAGAACATTATCCATACCAATAAGGCATCAAACCTTAAAAGTAAGTTGATGACCAAGGTTGCAGCAATGTAATACTTGATTAGAAGATATTTGAAAAAACGCTCCCATTCGGGGGCGTTTTTTTTTGCCCTAATTTATCTGAAGGCTTTTCTTCGGTGAACTATAACTCCAATTAGGAATGTGCCATACATGAACAAAATGGAAATCCGAAGAATGGTTCGAAAATTATAATCAATCCATATCTGAGGAATCTCGTAACCTACCCAGAATAAGAATGGATAAATGATATGAAAAACACCCAGTCCAAGGGTTGTCCAGAACATTAGGTTATATTTCATGGGGTAAGGGCTCTCTTCTTGCTTCTTTTCCTTAATGTACAGCCAAATGTTGAACAATAAGATTATGGATGCAATGATGTCCGCATAATACAGGTTGCTGTAAAAAGGGTCTTGGAAAAATAAGCTGATGGCATAGCTGGCCAAAGTGACTAAAGCTCCTATGATAATCCATCTTTTGTGTTTTTGTTTCTTAACCACTAGCCAGTAGATATAATAGTAAAACGTAAAAGAAATCACAGAATAAATATTGTAAATCAATACATTGTACCAGCTATACTTTTCTACGTTTACTACTTGAAATTCATCAAAATACTTGATCAAATAGCCCAATACCTCGGTGAGCAAGGTGTACATCAAATACATGGGGTAGTATTTGAGAGGAGTGTCATAGTAGGTCCTGTAACGGGCCATGGCCACAATCCATACAATAAGATAAAATGGGAGAATATATTGCTGGGTTATAAATGTGTAAAATCCTTCCATAGATGGTTTATAACCACTTAAATTCTACATAATTTAAGGATTGCAAAGGTAAATAAAAAAGCCTCCGTATGTGGAGGCTATACTTTTTGAAATTGGAATTATCGAAATGCCCTTCGTTTTCCAATGATAAGCCCAAATATAATGGTGCCATACATTAAAACTATTGAAGTTAATAGTAGCGGGCGTAAAATGGCACGTATTCCAATATCCAAATCTTTTATTTTGTACGACAAGGAAATTAAGGGGAAGGGTAAATAGAACAGTAATAGCGCAATACTTACCCAAACCATAAGGTTGTCTTTTAAAGCTGGATATCTTCCTTCGACCTTTTTTTCTTTAAAATAAAGCACAATCAAGAAAACCAGGATTATTGAGCCAATAATATGGGCATTGCTCATTCCATTGTGCAAAGGGTTAAAGATGATTGCATTTACGATGTAAGCAATAGAACAAAGGTAACTTCCGTAACGAGCCCATTTTTGATGTTTTTTATTTTTGAGAACCTTTCGATAGACTTCGAAGAAAAAAAGAAAAAAAACCAATTGGTAAAGATTGTAAATAATGACATTGTGCCAAGAATAGCGTATGTCAGAAAAAAATTGGAAGTCATTACTATATTTAATAAATGTGCCCAGTAACTCTGTGAAAAAAGTATAGATAATTATCATAGGTAGATACTTCAAAGGTGTGTCAAAATACCTTCGATATCTGTACAGGGCTACAATCCAAGTAATTAGATAAAGGGGGACATAAAAAACCTCAACCAAATATTTATAAAAATCTTGAAGCATTTTTAAAAATCACCATATGGTGGAGGACCTGAACTACCGTGGTTTAAGTTTAGGCTTTTTTCATCTTGTAAAAATACGGGAACCATACTGGCATATGACTTGTCTTTATTTGCTGTGGAACCTGTTTCACTGTTGCCGACGGCATCCTTGATCAATTTGGCATTGCCGTCTGCACCAATATAAAATCCGTAATCTTCACCATCTACCTTAATAGTTGGTACTATAAAAATGGAGTTTTGCCTTGGGTGCACCACTTTTTGTCCATTTGGAAAATTAGTAGTGTTGGGATAATTGGCAAAATATAAGCGCAAGGAAGAAATGTCAACATTTGCTTCAGCGGCTTCCTGTTCGATATAGGCGATGTATTGTTTGATGTCGGAATAGTTAAAAGAAGTAAATCGAGTGGCCTCAAACTTTTCATCCGGATATTGCTCCAATTCCATACGCTCGATCATGTCCACTCTATTTTTGGTGTAATTGTCATAAAGCGATTTGGATTCTTCCAACGAAATAATGCCTTTTGGCGGTGCAACAGGTTCTGCTTGAACGGGTTCAGAAGTTGTAGGGTCGGTGGATTCTTCTTTTTTGGCTCCTTGTTGGCAGCTGCACAACAATAAAAGCATAGATCCAAGAACAGCAAGGGTTCCTTTGTGAATGTTTTTCATGGTATTCGTGTTTAAAGTTCAGTTTTGGGGAAACCGATTTAAAGATAAGGCATTTCTTTAAAAACAAGTACTAAAAAACCCTCCAATAAATAGTGGAGGGTTTCTAAGTTATTGTATGCTAAAGGGATAGTCTAATTGTTCATGGTGAGCAAAAACTCCTCATTATTTTTGGTCTGTTTAATGCGCTGCTCCATAAACTCCATGGCTTCCACGGGGTTCATATCGGCCAAATACTTGCGCATGATCCACATACGTTGAATGGTGTTTTCATCCAACAATAGATCGTCTCTACGGGTAGAAGAGGAAATAAGGTCGATGGCTGGGAAAATTCTACGGTTGGAAATTCTACGATCCAACTGAAGTTCCATGTTACCTGTACCTTTAAATTCTTCAAAAATCACCTCATCCATTTTGGAGCCAGTTTCTGTCAATGCCGTAGCGATGATGGAAAGGGATCCGCCATTTTCAATATTACGGGCCGCACCAAAGAAACGTTTTGGCTTGTGCAAAGCATTGGCATCAACACCACCACTCAATACCTTACCAGAGGCTGGTTGTACAGTGTTATAGGCACGGGCCAATCGGGTAATGGAATCCAATAGAATTACCACGTCGTGACCACATTCTACCAATCTTTTGGCTTTGTCCAAAACAATATTGGCCACTCTTACGTGCTCGGTAGCTTCCTTGTCGAAAGTAGAGGCCACAACCTCACCACGCACATTACGCTGCATATCGGTTACCTCTTCAGGACGTTCATCGATCAACAAGATAATTTGATAAACCTCTGGATGGTTGGCCGCAATGGCATTGGCAATATCCTTCAACAACATGGTTTTACCCGTTTTGGGCTGGGAAACGATCATCCCTCTTTGTCCTTTACCGATAGGAGAGAACAAATCCATTATTCTTGTGGAAATTGTACTTTGTTTTTCGGCCAATTTGAATTTTTCCTTGGGAAATAAAGGAGTCAAATGCTCAAAGGCCACACGATCGCGAACCACTTGTGGGTCCAATCCGTTGATTTTGTTCACCTTGATCAAAGGGAAATATTTTTCACCTTCTTTTGGGGGTCTAATGTTTCCTAAAACCGTATCACCGGATTTTAGACCAAACAATCTGATCTGTGATTGGGAAACATAAATATCGTCAGGAGAAGAAAGATAGTTGTAATCGGAAGATCTTAAAAATCCGTAACCATCTTGCATAATATCCAGAACACCCTCACTTTCAATAATGCTATCGAACTCAAATTCAGGTTCTTTGTACCTGTTTTTTAGGTCCTTGTCAAAATTGCTGCTCTTCTTATCGTGCTGGCTTTTTGGGTGTTGGTTGTTCCTGCGGTTGTTATTTTGATTCTTTTGGTTGTTGTTCTGTCTGTTTTCCTTTTTCTGAGGCTGCTGGGTATTTGAATCATCATTTTTTTGATGGGTTTCTTTTTTAGGAGCAGCTTTTGGTTTGGAATCCTCTTTTTTCTCCGTAGTAGTATCGTTGGCTTTGTTGCGTGGAGTTCTAGTACGTTTTGGCTTAGGTGCAGATTTTTCCTCTGGGGTGGTAGAGGCGGCAACGGTTTCTGCAACCGCTTTAGGGTTGGAAGCCTGAACGTCCAAGATTTGATAAACCAAGTCCAATTTTTTTAAGGTCTTGAATTTGGGAACGTTAAGGTCTTTTGCAATTTCTTGCAACTCAGGAAGCTTTTTAGCTTTTAGATCTGAAATCTCAAACATTAAGTAAAGAAATAAGTTAAACTTGTGTGATTCTAAATATGAAGTAAAGTTATTTTGGATGCTACTGGAAGAAAGAGTTCCGAGGTAGGTGCTTGCTAATAACGACACAATAATACGAATTATTTTTCAAGAATATCGTTTCATTTCCCAAAAAGACGCCTATTTTTGCAATTCGAAATCAATTTGCACAATGATTCAACGAATTCAGACGTTTTTTTTACTCGTAGTAGGCCTAATTTCGGGAGTGCTGCCTTTTTTTCTGAATCTATGGGTCGAAGTAAATGGTAAAGAGGTTTTTGCACAAGACGAGGTTCTTGTAAGTCTCGCCTTTTATGTGGTGACCGTTTTGGCAGTGGTTTCGATTGTCATGTACAAAAAGCGACAAAATCAATTTGTGGTAAACAGATTGAATATGATATTAAATCTTTTTTTACTAGGATTTTTCGTTTATCGATCGCTAAGCTTATCCGGAGAAACTGTGGTTTCTGAGAAGGGTATTGGGATGCTGATTCCTGTATTTTCTATCGTTTTTCTGGTCCTGGCCAACAGGGCTATCAAAAAGGATGAAGATCTTGTAAAATCTGTTGATCGCTTACGTTGAACCTAACATCTTAGTAGTATTAGTGCGAAAAAACCCTGGCTTCGGCTGGGGTTTTTACTTTCTACAGATTAAATTTTTGGTCAAAAGCCGCGATGTTGAAACCAGCCTCGATAACTTCTTTGTATTGGACGCTATTTGCATCTAAAAGTGAATTGGTGTGATTAAAATGGATAAAATACACCTTGGATTTTTCACCTTCGGGAAGACTGTTGAACAAATCCATACTTTCCACCACAAAGGGATGCGGTATTTCCGCAATATTTCTTGAGTTGATTTCAGGTCCATCAAAAAATGTGGCATCCAGAAAAGCAAAATCCACTTTTTCAATTTCTTTTACAATATCTTTTTCCCATTTAGACCATTTATCGATATCAGGAATAAACAATGCCGATTTATTGGGGCCGATTATCTTGTAACCTACCGTTTCCGAGTATTCATCTCGGTGGGGTACAGTAAATGGCATCACTTTAAGGTTCTCCGTAAGTGCCATCTCAACCTCATTTTGAATGGAAATGAGGTCAATGTTGTTCAAGTTTACGAGCTGCTGCCATGGTCCATTGGTCTCTAAGAAAGCTTTCATTTTGGGCATGGCATAAACCGGAATATTTTTTCCACCCAAGGCCTCTCTCCCAAAAAACATAAGGCCGGCATAGTGACCAATATGGGCATGGGTCATAAAAATCCCATCAGGAGTTTCTTTATTGTCTTTTTTATGGCCTTTCAACAATTTTAATTGTGTGGGCAAATCTGGGGTAGCTTCAAAGAGATAGCTTTTTACGTTTTGGTGGTCCACAACGCCCAGGGAAACTACTTTTCGTGACGGGTCTGGATTATCGAAGAGATCTTCGCAGCATGATTTTTGACACCCAATATGCGGACTGCCACCATCTTGAACGGTTCCCAAAATATATAGAGAAACCGAACTTTGTTCATTTTTTTTAGGAGCTTCAACGTTTTGAGAGGGTTTGCTGTTACAAGCACCCAATAATAAAACCAAAAGGATTAAAATGTTTTTCATACCTATCTTTTTCCAAGTTCAATAACTTCCAAATCGGAGATTTTATCTCCATTGATCACAAACCTAAGCATAGTGCGCACTTGATGAAATCCATGTTTGCCACAGGCTCCCGGGTTCATATGCAGTAGGTTCAATTTTTTGTCGTGCATCACCTTTAAAATATGCGAATGCCCACAAATAAACAGTTTTGGGGGGTTGTTTTTTATTTCTTCACGAATACGGATATTGTACCTGTTGGGGTAGCCACCAATATGCGTGATCCAAACATCCACGCCTTCGCACATAAACCGATTGTTTTCTGGAAACTCCTTTTGGATGACATGGTCGTCAATATTGCCATGCACGCCCCGAACAGGTTTCAAAGCTTCCAATTTGTCGGTAACCGATAAGCTTCCAATATCTCCGGCATGCCATATTTCATCTGCCTGTGCGGCATATTTCAAAATAGTATCGTCCAGGTGTCCGTGAGTATCGGAGAGCAATAAAATCTTGGTCATAACGCTAAAAATATGCTAAAAAAATCCGGTTGGAAATATGTTGGTGGGGATTGAATTATCTTTATCGACTTAAAAGTAAGGGATTCCATTGAGATACTTCATCCAATTTTCATATTTCGGCAAAGCATATCACGGATGGCAAAATCAACCCAATGCCATTACCGTGCAAGAAATTTTGGAAAAGGCGTTGAGTACTTTACTGCGAACTAAAATTGAAGTAGTAGGGGCGGGCCGAACCGATGCTGGAGTACATGCCAAACAAATGTTTGCGCATTTCGATTTTGAAACCATTGCCCATACCGAAGAGTTGGTGTACAGATTAAATTCTTTTTTGCCAGATGATGTGGCGGTACACAAAATTTTGGAAATGGTGCCCAATGCCCATGCTAGGTTTGATGCCACCGAACGCACCTATGAATATTGGTTGGTCAAGGAAAAGAACCCCTTTTATTTTGATTTGGCCCATTGCGTATTGCAACCCTTGGATTTGAAAGCCATGAACCAAGCCGGAGCTTTGTTGCTGGGACATTCCGATTTTGAATGTTTCTCCAAATCCAATACCGATGTAAAAACGTTCACCTGCGATGTTAGGCATGCAAAATGGGAAATAAAGGAAGATAAATGGGTGTTTACCATTACGGCCGATAGATTTTTAAGAAACATGGTTCGAGCCGTGGTCGGTACCTTGTTGGATGTGGGAACCGGGAAAATAACCCCCGAGCATATTCATAAAATTATAGAAAGTAAAGACAGGGCAGAGGCTGGCGTATCTGTACCCGCAAAAGGTTTATATTTGACCAAGGTTTTATATCCAAAAGAAATTTTTGATGGGCAAAAGTGACGAAGCAGGAAAAGCGTTTGATTTTAGACTCTTCAAACGTGTTTTTTCATATACCAAACCCTATAAGGGCATATTTTGGTTAGTGGCCATTGTGGCCATATTATCGGCAGCTTTTGCTAGTGGAATTCCAATTTTGGTAAAGGACATTATTAACCAATCCTTGGAAAGTAAGAACAGTGAGCAATTGCTCAATGCTGTTTTGTTGATGTTGGTCTTCCTTTTAGGACAGGTAAGTACCCAGTTACTGTTCAATTATTTTGCCAACTTGTTGGGGGAATCGGTAATAAAAGATATAAGAATAAAGCTGTTCACTAAAATGACCAGCTTTAAAATGACTTATTTCGACAACTCTTCGATAGGGGTTTTGGTGACCAGGGCCGTGGCCGATATGCAACGAATCGGTGAGATTTTCAGTCAAGGATTTTTTATGATAGTTGCCGATGCCTTAAAAATGTTATCGGCGGCCATTATCATGATCGTGATCAATTGGAAGTTGGCCTTGATTGTTTTTGCCATTCTACCGGTGATTTTGATCGCCACCCGTTTGTTCCAACAAGCCATGAAAGTGGCCTTTATTGAAGTTAGGGCGCAGGTTTCCAATCTAAATTCTTTTGTTCAGGAACGGATTGCAGGAATGAAAATCGTGCAATTGTTCAACCGTGAAGAAATAGAAAAGGAGAAGTTCCGTGTCATCAATGAGAAGCATCAAAATGCTTGGCTGAAAACAGTTTGGTACAACTCCATATTCTTTCCTGTTGCAGAAATTTCCAATTCTATCGGGATTGGATTGGTGGTTTATTTTGGGGTAATCCAAAACATTCAAAATGTTGGGATGGATAACAAAGGGGCAATTTTAGCCTTCTTTTTCTTGATGGATTTGTTGTTTCGTCCGTTGCGCCAGATTGCCGATAAATTCAATACCCTGCAAATGGGAATGGTTGCGGCCAATCGTGTTTTCAAAATATTGGATACCCAGAGCCATATTGCCGATGAGGGAACCGTGGAAAAAGCCGATGTTAAAGGGGATATTGAGTTTAAAGAGGTTCATTTTGGGTATGTCCCTGATGAAGAAGTGCTACATGGCATTTCGTTCAAAGTAAACGCAGGTGAAACCGTGGCCATTGTCGGGGCAACAGGAGCTGGAAAATCCACTATTATTAATCTGCTCAATCGCTTTTACGAAATCAATTCAGGGCAAATTTTGGTGGACAATGTATGTTTGAAGGATTATACCCTGCATTCTTTGCGTTCGCATATTGCCATTGTTTTGCAAGATGTGTTCTTGTTTGCCGATACCATTGCGCATAACATTTCACTTCGGGATAAGAACATTACCACCGATCAAATTGAAGAGGCGGCCAAACAAATTGGGGTGCACGAGTTTGTGTCAAGTTTGCCTGGTGGTTACCAATACAATGTCAAGGAAAGAGGTAGTATGCTCTCGAGTGGGCAACGCCAATTGATCGCTTTCTTGCGCGCTTATGTGAGCAATCCCAGTATTTTGATTTTGGATGAAGCTACATCTTCTGTGGACACCTATTCCGAACAATTGATTCAACAAGCTACCGATAAAATTACTGAGGGTAGAACATCCATTATTATCGCTCACCGTTTGGCGACCATTAAAAAAGCAGATAAAATTATTGTAATGGATGCCGGAGAGATTGTGGAAATTGGCAATCACAAAGAACTGTTGGAAAAAGGCGGTTATTATTCCGATCTGTACAATGCCCAATTTTTGGCTGAAGAAGTGGCTTGATTTATTTGGGTGCGAAATCCTCAAGGCTTATTTCACCTGTCAAAAACATGAGAATAGGTATTATCAAACTTATTGCGAAATACAGCACCCCTAAGAGTAAATAGAAAAGAATCAGCCTTGCGAAAAGCATAATTCCTTGTGCTTGTGAAATCCTAACGATAACAAAGCTTGTATAAATGAGCATGGCCAATGAACCAAAAAGGGAATAGGTCATGTAGTGTTGGGGTATGAAAAGTAACACCACTACGGATGGGATAAAACTAAAAAGGCTAAAATGCGCCAAGGAGTACATAAAAATGATGTTCCGCTCGGCAAAATTGTATTTCTTCACATCAAAACACAGCCAACCTGCAATAGCCATCAAAGGAATATATACAATAAATAACAGTGCTTGGTAATCCAGTGTATAACTCAATATTTTTTTCTGAAAAACGGTTTGTGACTCATTGTCATACATGTCGAATGCCATAAAATCAATCGACTTGGTCATCAGAAATACAATAATACCAGAAAGGGTCATTGCGATTCCGAGATAACTTATCGGATTTAAATATTTACGGCGAAGACCTTTAAGATATCCCTCAATTACAATTTCGGGCTTGGTGAACAAATGAACAAAGGTGTTCACAAAAGTGTTATCCAAATTAAAGTACCGGTCAAGAACATCCACCCAAAGGTTTTTGAGGGTAATCCTATTTCGGATGACTTTACCACCGCAATTGGGGCAATAATAGTAGTCGGTCCTCAGATTGACTTCACAATTTTTGCAGGTCATTGCTCCAAATCCTTTTTAAGCTTTTTGGTCAATTCTTCTGGGTTTTTAAAGGGGATAAAATCGCCATTTTTTATGTAAGAAATAGCACCGGTTTCCTCACTGACCACCAAACAAACAGCATCGGTTTTTTCTGTTATTCCAACCGCAGCCCTGTGGCGAAGTCCAAATCGTAAAGGAATATTTCTATCGTTGGAAACAGGTAAGATCACACGCGTAGCCGTGATATAATTATCTTGGATCACAATGGCACCATCATGCAATGGGCTATTTTTAAAAAAGATACTTTCTAGAATAGGTTGGGTAATTTCAATGTTCATGGCATCACCGGTCGACATCACAAAGTCCAAAGCATTGTTGCGTTCAATTACAATAATGGCTCCTGTTTTGGTGCTTCCCATCTTTTCGCAGGCTCCAACTATAGATTCCACATCCGTTTTTGTGGCTATGGTTTCCTGTTTCATGAATTTAAAATGCTTCAAAAAGTTTCGTTTCTTGGCAAAATTGGTAGAGCCGATCATCAACAGAAACTTTCGTATTTCTTGTTGGAAAACTATGATCAATGCAATCAGACCAATGTTCATAAATCCACCCACCATGCTACTGATCATCTTCATTTGAAGCAGTTCGGTGAGTTTCCAAAGCGCCCAAACGATTACAATTCCAATAAAAATATTGATGGCGACGGTGCCTCGAACCAATTTGTAAACATAATAGAGCAAAGCTGCCACAAGGAGTATGTCTATGATATCCGTAACCTGAAAATCGAGAAAATTTAGAAAATCCAATAGCAGTGTTTTTGTAAAATTAGCAAAAATAGAAGAACCTCTGCTTAGAGTGCATTGGCTTTCAACGCTTCTACAAGTTTAACACATTCCACGGCTTCTTGTACATCGTGTGCCCGAATAATATTTGCCCCTTTTAACAGTGCAATGGTATGCAATGCCGTAGTTCCGTTCAAGGCTTCTTTGGGTGTGGAGCCTAAAACTTTGTAAATCATAGATTTTCTGCTCAAGCCAATCAACAGGGGTAACCCAAAAGTTTTGAAAAGATCTAGGTGATTGAGCAGGGTGTAGTTTTGATCCGTTGTTTTTGCAAATCCAAATCCAGGGTCTATGATCACATCGTTGATTTTTTTGGAAGTTGTCTCAGTTATCTTTTCGGAAAAATAGGTTCGCAAATCTAGGATGAGGTCATCATAAACAATCTCTTTTTGCATGGATTGTGGAGTACCTTTCATGTGCATCATAATATAGGGCACTTGCAAATCAGCAATAGCGTTGAACATATTTTTATCCAAATTTCCAGCGGAAATGTCATTGATAATGGCAGCCCCATGGGTTACGCTTTCTTTTGCCACTTTACTTCTGAATGTGTCAATGGAAATTAAGGACTTGGGAAAGTGCTTCAACACCAAATCGATGACGGGAATCATCCGTAGCAGTTCTTCATCTTCTGAAACATGCTCGGCCCCAGGTCGCGAACTGTAGGCGCCTATGTCGATAAAAGTGGCGCCTTCGTTCAACATACCCTCGACCCGATTTAAAATCGAAGCTTCGTCCTTATATTTTCCACCATCAAAAAAAGAATCGGGGGTGAGGTTTAAAATGCCCATCACTTTGGGCATGGTGAGGTCCACCAAATCACCTTTGCAGTTTATCGTCATAAAAAATAACTCCTTTGTTGGGTTTCATTATCTTTGGCAAAGTGCATGCAAGCGCACGCAATTGAACGAAATTTACGCAAATTAGCAACAATACATGCAGCAGACTTCCCAACAATACGATGCGGTGATCAAAACCTGTCGCGATTTGTTCTCAAAAAAAGCTAAAGACTACGGTACCGCATGGCGTATTTTGCGATTACCCTCCCTAACCGACCAGATTTTTATAAAAGCACAGCGCATTCGAAGCCTTCAACAAAATGAAGTTCGAAAAGTGGATGAGGGAGAGCAATCCGAATTTATCGGAATCATCAATTATTCCATTATGGCGCTCATCCAAATCAAAAAAGGAGTGGTGGAGCAACCCGATATCAATGCGGAAGAAGCCATTGTTTTATATGATGAAGAAGTGGCCATCACTAAAAAATTGATGGAGGATAAAAATCACGATTACGGAGAGGCCTGGCGAGATATGCGCGTGAGTTCCCTAACCGATTTAATTCTTCAGAAATTGCTTCGTGTAAAGCAAATCGAGGACAATCAGGGAAATACGCTGGTGAGTGAAGGTGTAGACGCCAATTATCAAGATATGGTGAATTATGCTGTTTTTGCGCTGATTCATCTGGGAGAAGAAAATTCTAACTAAAAAGTATGGTGAAGTATCTCAAATAGCATAACAACATTTGGGCAATTTGTGGAACGGGCGCCAAACAAGTAGAGCTTTTATATATTTAGTGGTTTGAAACTTATACAATGAAATATATCGTTTGGATATCTAGGATTATAGTCGGGGTACTATTTATTATTAGTGGTTGGATCAAGTTGAACGATCCTATGGGTTTTTCTTTCAAATTGGAAGAATATTTTAGTCCTGGAGTATTGGATTTGCCTTTTTTTACACCCATGGCCTTGGGAATTTCCATTTTTGTGGTGATTGTTGAGGTGATTCTCGGCGTGTTACTATTAATAGGATTTAAACCCAAATTCACGGTGTGGAGTTTGTTGTTGATGATTGTTTTCTTCACGTTCCTTACCTTCTATTCCGCATATTTTAATAAAGTGACCGATTGTGGGTGTTTTGGCGATGCGGTGAAATTAACGCCTTGGGAATCCTTTACAAAAGATGTGATATTACTGGTATTTATCCTTATTATATTCTTCGGAAGAAAATACATTACCCCACTTTTCGCTCCAAAAACCAATTGGATTATTGGAGGAGTGGCTCTTGTATCCTGCGCATGGTTTGCCAATCATGTTTTAAACCATTTGCCTACCGTTGATTTTAGGCCCTATAAAATTGGAGCAAATATCGAGGAAGGAATGTCCATACCAGAGGGAGCTCCAGAGCCTTTGTACGAGTACGCATGGCGATTTAACGAGAACGGTGAAGAAAAAATTTATGTTACCAATGGAGATTACCCAAGTGTTGATGGAGAATTTATAGATGTGGAAACCACAGAAATCCAAAAGGGATATGAACCGCCCATCCACGATTTTACCATTGAACAAGATGGTGTTGATTATGCCGGAAAGGTATTGAATGCCGATAAAATAATGATGGTTGTGGCCTACGACCTGAATAAAAGTAATTATGAAGCCTTCCAAGAAATAGCAGAAGTAGCTAAAAAGGCCAAACAAGAAGGATACAAAGTGATAGGTATGTCAGCCTCAAGTAAAGAAATGACGGATAATTTAAAATCTACCTATGGTTTGGATTTTGACTTTTACTTTACCGATGAAACTACCTTAAAGACCATTGTCCGCTCCAATCCAGCGGTATTGACCCTTAAAAAGGGAACCATCCAACAAAAAGTACATTACAACGATTTGGATAAACTTGAGTTTTAAGGTTTGTTGTTTTCTGTTAATGGGTTTTAACACGGTATGGGCAGGATAGATAATTTTGAGGATTTGGAAGTTTGGAAGATTGCAAGGGACCTCTGTCAACACGTTGAATATCTATTTCAATCAACAGAGTTAGGAAATAACTATGCCTTGCGTAATCAAATGGAGAGGAGCTCTGGTTCAGTGATGGACAATATTGCTGAAGGTTTTGGAAGAGGCGGCAACAAAGAGTTTCATAATTTTCTGAGTTATTCAAAAGGGTCATGTTCAGAATTGAAATCGCAATTTTACCGTTCATTTGACAAAAAATTAATCTCCGATGATGACTATAAAAAGGCAATTGTGATGACCGAACATTGTACAAATAAAATTGGGGCTTTTATGTATTATCTTCGAAATACCAAGTTTAAAGGACAAAAATTTAATTAAGGAGTAGGGGAAAACAAAAATTAAAACCCCACACCAAACAATATAACATAATAACAAATAACATGAGAACAAAGATTGTGGCAGGAAACTGGAAGATGAATAAGAACCTTAAGGAAACTGAAGCATTGTTGACAGAGCTTTCCGCCAAACTACCCGATACCAATGCAACGGTTGTTGTAGCGCCCACATTTGTGAACTTACAAGCGGCACAAGCATCACTAGGTGGTTCTACCATTAAAGTGGCGGCACAGAACATGCATTTTGCAGAAAGTGGTGCCTATACTGGCGAGATTTCAGCAGATATGTTATTGAGTCTTGACATCGATACCGTTATTTTGGGTCACTCCGAAAGACGCGCCTATTTTGGTGAAGATGATGAGTTATTGGCCAAAAAAGTGAACACCGCTATCGAAAAAGGTTTGAAAACCATTTTTTGTTTTGGCGAAGAATTGGAGGATAGAAAAGCAGATAAGCATTTTGATGTGGTGGAAAGCCAATTAAAAAATGCTTTGTTCAGTTTGGATGCCAGTGCTTGGAAAAACATAGTGTTGGCCTATGAGCCTGTGTGGGCCATTGGAACCGGTGAAACCGCTTCACCCGAGCAAGCTCAAGAAATGCATGCTTTTATCAGAAAAACCATTTCCGATGCTTTTGGCGCTGCTGTGGCCGATGAAGTTTCCATTTTATATGGAGGAAGTGTGAAGCCGGGCAATGCCAAAGAAATTTTTGGCAAACCTGATGTTGATGGTGGGTTGATTGGAGGCGCTTCTTTGGTAGCCGACGATTTTGTGGCCATTATTGAAGCCATCTAGAAAAAAAGTATGTCCTTGGTTTATTTAGAGTTCGATTTTAAGGTAGACCCTGCCCAACCCGCAAGCGATATATTAATTGCGGAGTTGGGTGAGCTGGGCTTTGAAAGTTTTGTGGAAAACGACAATGGAGTTTTGGCCTACATTCTTAAATCAGAATGGAAAGAGGTCAACCTGAACCATCTCTTCGTGCTTCAAAACCCAAATTTTAAAATTACTTGGACCACCAAAGAAATTGAACAACAGAATTGGAATGCTGAATGGGAACGGAATTTCCATCCAATAAAAGTGGGTGATAAATGTATGGTTCGTGCTCCTTTTCATAAAGCAGAGCAAGTGGATTACGATATAGTCATCGAACCCAAAATGAGCTTCGGAACAGGGCACCATGAAACTACTCACATGATGTTGCAACATATTTTGGACAACGATTTTGAAGGAAAGTCGGTGTTGGATATGGGATGCGGAACTGGGGTGTTGGCCATTTTGGCAAAAATGAAGGGCTCAGGCTATACTGAAGCCATCGATATTGATGAATGGTGCTTTTTGAATACAGAGGAAAATGTAGAACGAAATAACTGTTCTGATATCAAGGTAATGCAGGGTGATGCTAGTTTGCTGGGAGACAGGACTTATGATGTTATTCTGGCAAATATCAACCGAAATATTTTATTGGAGGATATACCTACCTACGCAAAATGTCTCAATAAAGGAGGCGCATTATTTTTAAGTGGCTTCTATTTAGAGGATTTGGATGCGATTTCTTCAAAATGTGCCGCCCATGGTTTAGAATTTGAGAAAAAAATGGAGAAGAATCGCTGGATTTCAGCAAAATATGTAAATTAGAGAGAAGTAAATCTCAGAATTTATGGGCACCAGGGAAAAAGAAATGGAAGATGTCCTTCTGGAGGAAGAGACCATCAAAGAAAATGAAATCGTACTTTTTAACGATGACGTGAACACCTTCGACCACGTAATCGAAACCTTGATCAATGTATGTGAGCATACCCCCGAGCAAGCGGAACAGTGCTCCTTAATTGTGCATTATAATGGGAAATGTACGGTGAAAACCGGGGAATACGATGTTCTAAAACCCAAATGCACCAAATTATTGCAAGCTGGCCTTAGTGCAGAAATCATTTAATTTTATCAAATAAGAATACGTATGGTTCCTTTTGGCACTGCATTGGAGCTACTACTTTTTTATATATAAGTACGGCGGTGTAAAAATCAACCAAACCAACATCAACCATAAACTTTCCAAACTAAAAAATGAGCGAATTTTTTAAGGCCGAACTAAAAGATCGCTTTTTGGATTATGCCTTAAGTCGAACCGATTATTTCGAAATACAGACTCTTTACGACGAATATCTAAGACCCAATTACAGCTTGGAGTTTGTGATGAAATTGGTGCAGGATATTTTGGATTATGATGCTTCTCTTTTGGATGTGATGAGTGGGAATGGAATGGATGTATTTTTGCTTGCCTCCACACCAAGCACCGAAGATTTTTTGGATGAAGGTGGATTTATGCATTTGTATGTAAAGGAAGAGGAAAAATGGGATGTGTTTTTAGATCAGTTATCCAGCACAAGAAAACTTTCCAAAGAAGATAAAAAACAAATCAAGCGGAGTTCCCCCAATTTAAAACGTGAAAAAACGATGTTGTTTGGATTGGTAGCCGCTGTGGCGATAAGTTTTTTGTTTACAGTGTTCAGTATGATTAATGGTGCTTTTCTACAACCAGAATATGTGCCGGCGGATGAATTTGAACGTAAATTGGAGCATTTAAAAGAACAATATATTTTAGAGAATGAACGCTTGAGGCAGGAACTGGAAACAACAAAACAAGCTTCCGATACTTTGAACCTGTAATAAATGATAGAAAAAGAAAAGGCATCCATTTGGATGCCTTTTTTATAGCATCTTTAGCTGTTACTCCTTCATTCCGGGTTGGGTGATTTTATATCCCGTTTCAGCTTTGGCGTCCTTCACTATGTTCTTTACATCTTCCAAAAGTTGTTTTGCATCGAAGATAATTCCATCTTTAATGGTGTATTTTACTCCACCAACACGTTCAATGGTGTTGTCTTCTTGCAATTTAATAGCTCCTGTTCCATAAAGTGCTTTAAAATTCTCCAATGGATTTTCTTCCAAAATCACAAAATCGGCAAATTTCCCCACTTTAATGGTGCCAATCTCGTCTTCCATACCTAAGGCCTCTGCACCGTTTAATGTAGCTGCCTTGATTACTTCTAATGGATGGAAGCCAGCTTCGCGCAAAAGTTCCATTTCGCGTGGATAGGCAAATCCATATAATTGGTAAATAAACCCGGCATCGGTACCTACCGTAACACGTCCGCCTCTGTTTTTGTACTCGTTCAAAAATGTCATCCAAAGTTTATAATTTTCCTTCCATTCAATTTCTTGTTCCGTGCCCCAATAATGCCAATATGACCCATGGGATTGTTTGCTGGGCGCATAAAACTCCCAAAGGGAAGGCAAAGTGTATTCTTCATGCCATTCGGCGCGTCTCGCACGCTGAAGGTCTCGGTTAGCTTCATAGATTACCATGGTAGGGGATATGGAAAAATCCAAAGAGATCAATTCATCCATCACCGAATTCCATTTATCGGAAAAAGGTTTTGCAGCTTGTGCCCAAAGTTGACCTGCTTCACCAAAACGGTCCTGTTCATTTTGGTAATTGTAATCCAAGGAATAATCCTGTACCGTTCTATCAACGAACATCGCTTCTGGAAGACCGTACCAATGTTCCATGGATGTTAACCCTGCACGGGCACTGTTCAGTACATTCCATCTTCCAACATAAAGTTGGGCGTGATGTGTTTTAGATCGCAATCCCAATTTCTTGTTTTCATCCAAGGCAGCGGTCATAACCTCAGGAAGTCCACCACCAAACTTGATGCCATCGGCACCCTTTTTGGCATTGGCGCGCACCCATTCGCGAGCGGCTTCAGGAGTGGTAATGTCCATTCTTCCACGCTCTCCATTCAAATTATTCCCGAACCAGTTATAGGCCTTGATTCGAGGTGCGGTAATTTCGTTGTTGTTGCTTTTTTTCTTTTGGTCCAATACCCAATCAATGCCATTTCCTGAACCTGGATCACAAATGGTGGTGATGCCGTGCCCCAGCCATAATTTATAGACATATTCGGCAGGGGTTCCTTGGGAATTTCCCCCAATATGGGCATGGGTATCAACAAAACCGGGTAATAGGTACATGCCTTCAGCATTTAGTTCTTTTCCTCCTGGTTTTAGTTTCGGTCTTCTATTGGGATCAATATCCAACCCAGGAAAACCAACTACTTGAACCGAGGCAATTTTATTGTTTTCCACTACAATGTCCACCGGTCCAATGGGGGGCGACAAGGTGCCATCTATTACGGTTACTCCACGAATAATGAATTGGGACCAAGGGCCTTCCCCTTCACTTCGAGGTGGAGCTTTTTCGATTTGGGCGTGAGTTTGTGCCCCAATTAGGGTGAGGGCAAGTAATAAAAAACTGATTTTGAGGTGTTTCATATTGAGTATGTTTTGGTTGGTTTATGGTGTTTTTAATTTTGAACCCTTTTCAATTGTGATATCGCAAGTATAATTTGACAATCTTATGATATTATAGATTATGGTAAATGGCTTTCAAAATTTCCCTTGCTAATTTAATTAACCAATTGGTTTTTTGTTAAATTGTAGCAAGCTAATTCATTTAACCATTGCTATATTTTCGTAATTACACCGCCACAGTGGCTAAAATTGTGGGTTTGATGTTCTTCTTATTTTGGGGTCAATCAATCTATTCACAAGAGGCCAATATCACGATTTCTGGAAATACCAAATCCCCATCTGACTTCTTCGCGGAATTGGAAGAGCGATCTGGCTATTCATTTTTTTACCTTCAAGAGTGGTTGGACGACCTGGAGATTCAACAAGATTTTCAGGATGCTTCCCTGTCCGATATTTTAAACTCGGTATTATCTGGAACCCAATTGAATTTTTATGTTTCGGAAAAGGAGAAACGTATTTTTCTATTACAGAACAGCATCGTCTATGATGAACTTCCGGATAATTTCTTTGGAGTGATGGACTCCACGGATAACCAAGAGAATGCCATTGTTAACCAAAATTTACCACCGCCCGCATTTTTTAAAGAAGCAACTGCTCAAACAGCGAATAAACTGCCATTGGTCCGCATTGGAAGGGCAGATAGGCAAGACTTAAAATCAACCTATAGATTAACGGGTAAGGCCTTGAATGCAAGAACAGGAGAACCCATTCCAGATCTGGCTATTCGAATAAGGGGCAGCGCAAGGATTGCGGTTACCGATGAACAGGGTAACTACAATATTGAGCTTCCGGCTGGATATAATGTGATCTCAACAAGCGCCATGGGGATAAGGGAGATGGAACGCGAAGTGGTGATGTACAATGATGGAAGCCTAAACCTGAACTTGGAAGAAAGTCTGGAGCAGTTGGATGAGGTGGTGTTGGAAGCAGATGCAGTTCGGAATGTTGAGGATGCCACCACAGGAAATGAAGAGATTGTATCTGAAGAAGCTAAAAACATTCCCTTGGTACTGGGGGAGCGAAATATATTGGAAGTAGCCAAGGCATTGCCGGGAATTTCATCTGCGGGCGAAGGGGCATCAGGACTTAACGTTCGTGGCGGTAAAACGGACCAAAACTTGGTGCTTTTGGATGATGCCGTGATTTATAACCCGACCCATTTTTTTGGCATTTTTCAAGCCTTGAACCCTTTTACAACAGAGCGGGTAAATATTTATAAAGGTGCACCTCCAGTTGAATTTGGTGGGAGGTTATCTTCTGTGTTTGATATTGAGACCAAGAATGGAAATACGGAAAAAATATCAGGAGAAGGGTCTATTGGGCCTGTTACGGGGAACTTAGCTTTGGAATTTCCGATAAAAAAGGATACATCTTCATTAATTGTAGGGGCTAGGGGAGCTTATGCTGATTGGATTCTCCGATCTTTGGATGAAGAGTCTTTGAACAACAGCCAAGCTTCATTTTTTGATGGTATCGTAAAATACCACCATAAGTTTAACGAGAACAGCGATATTCGAGGGACGGCTTATTATAGTAAGGACAACTTCAGCATAACATCAGATTCTTTATATAATTATAGTAATCGACTTTTTTCGGTGAGATGGAGTCATAAGGTCAGTGAAAAAACTAACGGGACCTTGTTGGCTGCCAATAGCGATTATAGATTCGGGATTGATTATGATGGCGAATCGAACAACGACTTTGAATTGGATTATACCATCAATGAATCGGAACTGAAATATAAATTACGTACCCGATTAAATGATAAACATAATTTGGATTATGGGGTTTCGGCAAAATATTATGCTACCAATCCTGGAAGTATAGATCCCAAGAACAATGAATCAAATGTCACCCCAGTGGATGTAGATGATGAGCAAGGACTTGAAGGGGCACTTTTTATTGGTGATGAATTTAAGGTTACCGATAAATTTTCAGTCGATGTTGGTGCCCGCTACGCTTTTTATGCGGCCATGGGGGAATCCACCCAATACAAATACGCCGAAGGGGAGTCCAAAAGTGAATCCACGGTGACTGATACTCTCAATTATAAAAGTGGGGAGTTCATTAAAACCTATGGTGGCCCAGAAGCAAGAGTCTCTGCGAGATATCTTTTCACTCCCGACTTTTCAATAAAGGCAAGTTTTAATAATGCCTATCAATTCATCCATACCTTATCCAATAACACTACGGTTTCTCCGATTGATACGTGGAAATTGTCGGATTTGAACATTAAACCTCAAATGGGATATCAAGCTGCCTTGGGGCTATATAAAAACTTCAACGATAATATGTTCGAAGTAAGTCTGGAAGGCTACTACAAACTCATGGACGATGTGCTGGATTTTAAAACCGGAGCGGATTTGCTATTGAACGAGAATGTAGAGACAGAAGTATTGCAGGGAGAAGGCAAAGCCTATGGCGTTGAATTTTTGTTGAAGAAGAACAAAGGAGACCTGAATGGCTGGTTAAGTTACACCTACTCTAGGTCCCTTTATAAATTTGATGGGGATACCAGTGAAGAACGGATTAATAACGGCGAATTTTTCCCTTCTAATTTTGATAAACCACATGATGTAAGTCTGATTGCCAATTATAGGTTGACGAGAAGGTTCAGCTTTTCCATGAATTTTGTGTATCAAACAGGAAGGCCCATTACCTATCCCGTGGGAACCTTTAGGTTCAACAATGCCGATTATGTGGTGTTCAGTGATCGCAACAAGTATCGTATACCTGATTATTACCGCTTGGATTTAGGTTTTAATATTGAAGGGAACCACAAAAAGAACAAATTGGCTCACAGTTTTATCACCATTCAGGTGTACAATGTGTTGGGCCGGAACAACCCGTATTCCGTATTTTTTGTGACCGAGGACGGTGAAGCTAAAGCATTGCAAAGCTCCATTTTCGGAATTCCCATTCCTTCCATAACCTACAATTTTAAATTCTAATGAAGTTTGATAAAATCATATATCGATTAATTGTTGGGCTTGTTCTTTTGACAAGCTTGGTTGCCTGTATTGATGAAATTGAAATAGATACTTTGGCGGATGATTCAGCAAGCAATTTGTTGGTGGTCGAGGCTGTATTGACCGATGAACTTAAAACCCAGACCGTGTTTTTGAGTCGGAGCGATTCTCGGTTGGATTTGGAAACGGATACCATTTATAATCCATTCCTAACCCCAGGAGTAACTCCTTACGATTCGGTTACGGTAGAGCCAGGAGCTATAGTTAAAGTTTTGGGTGATGATGGTTCCGAATTCATGTTCTCCGAAGGACAACCCGGAAAATATTATTCCAATACCCCGTTTGCCCTAAAGATGGGAGCCCAATATACTTTGGATATAACCACACGTTCGGGCACTAGTTATGTTTCCGACCCTATTCAGGTAATGGGAACAGCTGGAATTACAGATGTGTATGCGGAAAGAATTGTAAATAATGCAGGTGTTGAAGGCATAGCCATTTATGTGGACAGCGAACCCTTGTCCGGAGATTCGCAATATTATCGTTATACCTATGCGGAAACGTATAAAATCGAGGCCCCTCTTTGGACCCCATATGATTTTGAACTTACCAATTATGATAATACTACCCGTCCACCCACGTATAATTTGGATATAGTGGAACGGCAAGTTCAGAATAGAATATGTTACAATACGGTCGCGTCCAACAACATAAATGTGTTGAGTGTAGCAGGGAACTCATCCTCCAAGATTAACAGGCATTTGGTGCGATTCATCAGCAAGGAAAATTTCATCATTGCGCAACGTTACAGTATTTTGGTGAAGCAGATGGTAGAGTCCCAAGATGCGTATTCCTATTTTGAAATACTAAAGGATTTTTCACAATCAGAAAGTTTGTTTTCTCAAGTGCAAACAGGCCCAATTTATTCCAATGTACATCGAAAAGATGGTGCAGTTGAAAGTGTTTTAGGGTATGTAGAAGCTGTTGGGGCTGCAGAAAAAAGATTATTCTTTAATTACGAAGACTTTTTTCCGAATGAAGAAAAACCATCTTACGCCTTTGATTATGATTGTGGTTTTTTAACAGCCTTATTATTTAATCCAGAACCCCCGCCTATTGGATGTCCCCAAGGATTATTGGACAGAATTGATGCAAACATCGTAACATATTATTCTCCGTACGATGAAGGTCTGGTCCCTGATGCTATATGTCCAGGGCCCTATGTTTTTGTGCCTCGGTTATGTGGGGATTGTACCCTGTTGGGAGATAATGTAGTACCAGATTTTTGGGAAGAATGAGATGGAAGCCGAGAACATATCAGTTTATCTATTCCCTTTTGTTGTTTATGGTGCTAGGTGCATGCGTAGAAGAACTCGAAATAGAAACCTTGAGTGAGGATGGTGCGGGAATGTTGGTGGTGGATGCAGTTTTTACGGATGAGCTAAAGACTCAAATGGTGTATCTGAGTAGGAGCGATTCCCGTTTGGATTTATTGACAGATACCATTTATAACCCGTATATGCCATCTGGAATTCAACCTTTTGATTCGGTTCCTCCGGAATCTGGAGCACACCTTAGATTGGTGACTGACTCAGGAATTGAATACGATTTTACGGAGGGTTCCAAGGGGCAGTATTTTTCCAATGAACCGTTTGCCTTGGAGATGAATATGGCCTATAATTTGCAAATAACCACCCAGTCAGGTTCGGAATATATTTCCGACACCATCCAGCTTGCAGGCGCTTCAGAAATTACCAATTTATATGCAGAAAGGGCTATCAGTGATACAGGTGTTGAAGGGGTGGCCATTTACATGGATAGTGACCCAGTAGAAGGAAATCCGCAGCACTACAGGTATGCCTTTGAAGAAACCTATAAGATTATTGCACCCTATTGGCAAGCTTATGATTTTGAACTGAGCTTTTTTGATACAGAAACGCAAGAGCATGATTTAACCATTGTGGAGCGGCAGGTACAAAACCAAATTTGCTATAATACAGTGGTCTCCAGCGGAATTGACCAAGTTAGTACCCTAGGGAATGCAGACTCTAAAGTTCAACGACATATGGTACGGTTCATTGGTCAGGATAACTTCATCATTTCCCATAGATACAGCATATTGGTGAAACAATATGTGCAATCCAAGGAAGCTTCTTCCTTTTATGAGGTTTTAAAGGACTTTTCACAGTCCGAAAGTCTATTCTCAGCAGTACAACCCGGGGCATTATATGCTAATGTGCAACGAGCCGATGGCAGGGAAGAAAATGTATTGGGGTATGTTGAGGCCGTAAATGTGTCCGAACAGCGATTGTTCTTTAATTATGAAGATTTTTTTCCTGATGAAGAATTGCCTCCATATGCTTTTGGGTTTAATTGTGATTTGCAAACGGCTCCATTGTTTTCTGGACCAGGTTGTCCACAAGGCCTGTTACCTAGGGTAGACCTTGGTTTGGTGAGTTATTTTGCCGTATATGATGAGAATTTGGTTCCCTTGGCATCTTGTATTGGGCCTTATGTGTTTGTACCCCGTTTATGTGGGGATTGTACCCTTTTGGGGGATAACGCACCACCTAATTTTTGGATAGAATAAAAGTATAGTATGAAAAATCAACTTGCACTTTTTTGGATATTGTTTAGTGCCGCCAGTTTGGTTAGGGCACAGTACATAATAAAGGATAATTCAGAGCTTCTGAATTTAAAAAAGCTTCCACAAGAAAAGGTGTATTTGCACCATACGGGGCCCATTGTATTTGCAGGGGAATACGTAAACTATGCCTTTTATAATTTCAACGCAAAAAATAGCCGGTCCAGCAACATCAGTTTCATTGGTTATGTGGCCTTACTGAACGAACAAAAGGAATATGTGCTGGAACAAAAAATCCGTTTGGTCAAAGGTACAGGGCAAGGCGATTTTTTTATCAATACAGATGTGCCTTCTGGGAATTATAAACTTTTGGCCTATACCCAATGGATGAAAAACAATGGGTTAAAACAGGTATACAAAGATGATATTGTTATCATCAATCCCTATCAGGTTGATCAAAGTGCCCTGTTGGAAAAGGGAAACAAAGAAACGTTTGCTGTTAAAACACAACCTCTGGATTCCTCCATGATTCTAATTCATCTTGACAAAAGCATCCATCAGCCAAGAGAAAAAGTTGTGCTCAACATTAAAAATTACAAGGCCCAATTAGGGCATGGTATCTACACTTTAAAAGTGCAGAAAAAGGAAGCGATTCAAACTCAACCTGCAATGAACGCCATGCAATTTGGAACACAATATGTTGGTGTAGCGGGAGATGTTCTTAAAAGCATTGGAGATAGCCTTTATCTGCCTGAACAAAGAGGAGAGTTGTTGTTTGGAACGGTGAAAAAAGATGGAGCTCCGGTTGCCAATGCGGAAGTAGTGGTTTCCATTCCGGGAGAAGAGTTTTTGACAAAATTTGCCTCGACCGATGAATCTGGCAATTTTTATACTTACTTAAAAAAACAGTACAAAACTCCTAAAGCAATCATCCAAGTGCCTAATGGGGATAAAAATATGGTGGTTGAACAGCGATATGCCTCAAAATTGGATGTTAACGAATTGACTTTTGGGGATTTTTATCTTAAACCTGAATACAAGGATGAAATTATAACCCGAAGTGTGCATAATCAGCTAGAGAACCAGTTTTTCTCTGCAAAGCCTGATTCCGTATTGTTAGGATTCCCGATTGACCCTTTTGATGGGGGTATGCCTGAAACTTTGCGATTGGACGAGTACACACAATTTCGAACTTTTGAAGAGACCTTGGTGGAATTGTTCAGCTTTGCAGGATATCGTAAAAATGGGATGGGAAACGATTATATACGCATTGCCCAAGATTTTGAAAGATACAACGAGGCATACAATAATGACCCTGCCATTGTGCTAGTAGATGGGGTGTATATCCCAAACCATGAAATCCTTAAGGATTTTGATGCCCGAAAAATTGAGACCATTAGCCTTATTCGTGATCAATTTGTTTTATCGGGTAAAAATTACCAAGGCATGTTATCGGTTAAGACTTATGATGGAGATTTCTATCAAGATTACCAGCCTGAGGTGGGAATCAATGTGGATATAAAAAAGCCCTTGGACAATAAGAACTATTACAAGCAATTTTATGCAGAGAATGATAGTTTGGGTTATGGGAGCATTCCAGATTACAGAAGGCTACTTCTATGGGAACCTCATGTTGAGGTTAAGGATGAAGAATTACAATTCGAGTTTTACACCTCCGACCTTACTGGCGAGTTCGAAGTGGTTTTTGATGGATTTACCACTTATGGGAAGCCTATTTCGTTTAAAAAGATTTTCGTGGTAAGAGAAGAGAATCAATAATCGTATTTTTATAGTTACTAAACTTAAATAAAGGTCATATGAAAACTTTACGAACCCTCTTGATAATCAGTGCGATTTTCCTTTTTTCAACGACCCACATCTTTGGTCAGGAAAAATTGGATGCCGAGATTGTTTCTGATCTGCAAGAAACAAAACAGTACGCCTTTGGGGTAAGCCAGGAACTTCATTTTAGAGGGGTTTTGGGTATGTATGACAGACTTGTGGATAGTGGAGTGGAAGTAACCGATTACGAAATTGTAGTAAAAGGTAAAGTGGTAAAGCAATTGGTAAAAGGTTCGGAATTGGAAGCACTGTTCCAAAAATACAAGGGCAAAGTGCGGGTGAGTGTTTGTAGCGTGGCAATGGAGAAACTTGGCGTTACAGAAGACCAGTTAGCAGAGGGTATGGAACCCGTAGTGACTTATTCGATTAGATTATTGCAATTGCAAGCGAAGGGATATAGCACCTTATTTTATTAAAAACAGAATTGCTATAAGCTCCAACCAATCAAAGTCTGGAAAATATAGTCGGTTTGACTGGCACTATCCACCGCTTGATTATCAAAATTCAGTGTAACTCCCAGATTAATAAAGAAGTCCAAGGGCAGGTCGTATTTAATGTCAAAATTAAAATCAAAACGCCACCTACCAGATTCGGAAATGCTTGGATAGAGAATCCCTCGTGTCAATAAGCTGAGGTCTCCCATGTCATAAAGATTCAATTCGGAGCCTAAAAATGCTTCGGTACTATTCTTGGTGACATCACTCCCATCTACAGAAAAGTTTTCGTTGTTAAAGGATGCGCCCCCCTGTAATCCCCAGTAAAAACTATTCGTTTGAACAAGATATCTACCCAAACCAACCCTTCCCAAGGTACGAAGGTTGATATTTTGTTCCGTATTGGAGAGCCAAGAAACTTCAGCCAAGGTATACCAATTCTTTTTCAAATAATATTTATAGCCCAAAGAGGCATCCAATCTTTTTACGGAGTTGGTGTTGTTTTTGCTAGATCGCACATCGTTGTAATTGGCGCTTGCCTCCCAACGTCTGGCCCTGTAGCCCAATAAACTCCTAATACTTAATTGCGATAGGTCGTCTGCCTTGGTGTAGTTATACCCAACACTTAGCGATGCAGAAAGATTACTTAAAAAGCTTCCTTGAACCTCCTTAAGATAGACCAAATCATTTTTTAAGACCGTTGCCAAAGTGTCCGTTGCACTGATAATGGCAACACGAGCAGTGTCCACACTTTTTAATGCCCCATTATATCGAGTTCCGGTTCTAACGGTAATCATGAATTCATTTTGGGTGTCTATTGTTCTGATCTTCTCCCATTCTATTTTAAAATCACTGTCACTATAATCGGTTTCAATGATAATTACGCCTTGCCTCAACTCCTTTAATTCTCCAACGATCATATCGTTGTTCACCAGGACAAGTGAATCGTTTTGAGCATTCAGACGGGTGAATTGACAAATAATTATAAAAAGGGTGATGTAACTAATTCTCAAGGTTGATGTAATCATATGTAATGGTTTTTGGATAGACCGAATTGGTAATCCAATTAAAAATGAGGGGGAATTTTTGGGGGGGCTCGATGTTGTTCTCCTATAAATATATCCTGAAAATCTGTACTATAAAAATAGAACCCAATGAATTAAGATTTTTAGAATCAGGTGGATGGTATGATACCATGGTCTATTGAAAACACATCTGGTTAAGCGGGATTTGAATTTTAGATGACAACTGCTCTAGCTAATAGTTATCCAAATTTTGTTGGCCAACATATTTAAAATAGTTTAGGTTTGTTACTTTGTGATTGCCAAAAGTTTCATTCTATTGAGATGAAATTCAATATTAACCTTGAACTTTTCATGTGTTTTCCAAACTGAGTAAAAAGCTTTTCGTACTTGTTTTTGTTGTGATTCTAGTAGTTGCGGGCATCTTCTTTTTTACTCGAGAGAAAGAGGAGTATTTTGCTGTGTCGGATACCATGCCTACGCATTATAATGGGGAACAGTTCGCAGGGTCTGAATCTTGCATTGCCTGTCATCAAGATATTTATCAAAGTCATATCCAAACAGCCCACTTCAATACTTCAGCCGTTGCAAATGCGGAAACCTTAAAAGGTTCTTTGGATGGTTCTTCCAGTCAGGTAGCACTTATTGATGGCAATGTCCAAATTGTTAAGGAAGGGGAGCATTTTTATCAAACCATGACTTCAAAAACATCAGATAAATTGTTGGAGAAATCACGATTGGACATTGTTGTAGGTTCCGGCGTTAAAGGGCAATCATACTTAACGTTCAAGGGCGACTCACTTTTTCAACTTCAAGCGTCTTATTTTACACTTATTGATGATTTTATCAATAGTCCAGGGTATCCAAATTACAGGTACACTAGGGCGGTTACCGATAATTGTGTGAAATGTCATGTGACTTTCGCAAAGAATGAGAACCCTAAAGGGAATACCAACATTTATGACCGAAATTCATTTATGTTGGGAATAGATTGTGAGCGTTGTCATGGGCCATCAAAAAAGCATGTCGATTTTAGGACAGGGAATCTGGGTGAACTCAAGGAAGACCCTGTAATTCGAATCGATAACCTTTCTCGCCAATTGAGAATGGACAATTGTGTGCAGTGCCATTCTGGGTTACGGGCCATCCAAATCAAAGAGAATCCCTTTTCATTTGTTGTTGGCGACCAACTCGATGAATATGCCAAAAATTACAATTTTGGACGCTCTCAAGCTGAGCTGGATGTGCACGGAAACCAATACGGTTTGTTGAAAAGCAGTGAATGTTACATAAACTCAGAAGCATTGACCTGCACCACCTGCCATGATCCCCACAAAAAACAACGAGGAGATTCAAACCATTTTAATTCGAAATGTATTGAATGTCATTCGGCGCCAAAAGAATTACACCATGATTCAGGTCTGGACACCGCAAACCTTAATAATTGTATCAGTTGCCATATGCCACTTTTTCCTTCACAAACCATGAAGGTGAAATTGGAGGATAATGCCGAAGAAACCTCCGTGGAAATCCGAACACATCTCATCGGAATTTACGTTGATCAAATACTTCAACCTTCCAATAAATAATCCCTAAAAACGAGGCCTTTTTTGGAACATCCACTTGGGATTGTCTATTAATAAAGCAATTTTTTATAAAATTCTTGAATTTGAAGCCTCTTTGCTTTCAATTCCTCATGTTTTTTTGGTCATAGTACTACTTTCCGCAGCAAATCACTCAAAGAAAATGTATGATACAGATCAAAGAAGCACCAGAATTTTATGATGTGATTATTGTAGGTTCTGGAGCTGGTGGCGGTATGGCGACCAAACAGTTGGCCGATGCCGGTTTGAATGTGGCCGTGGTTGAAGCAGGCCCATTTTTTGACCCAGCCGACCCTAAAACCATGACGCAATTAAAATGGCCTTATGAGGCACCCAACCGGGGAGCTGGCACCACAAGGGCTTTCGGAGGATGGGATATGGCCTATGGAGGATGGGAGATTGAAGGAGAACCCTATACCCACGAACCAGGAACAAAATTTGATTGGTTTAGATCCCATATGTTGGGAGGAAGAACCAATCACTGGGGTAGAATTTCGCTTCGTTTTGGTCCCAAAGACTTTAAAGGTAAAACCCGTGATGGATATGGGGAAGATTGGCCTATTGGCTATGAGGATGTGAAGCCCTATTACGACAAGGTGGACAAACTTATTGGGGTTTATGGCACCAATGAAGGTTTGGAGAATGATCCAGATGGTTTTTTTCTGCCTCCGCCAAAACCAAGATTGCACGAACTCTTCTACATTAACGGCGCCCAAAAATCGGGTGTTCCCGTGATTCCAGGCCGACTTTCTATGTTGACCAAGCGAATAAACAACGATAGGGGGGTGTGCTTTTATTGTGGACAATGCTCACGTTCATGCTCTGTGTATGCTGATTTTTCTTCTGGAAGTTGTTTGATATTCCCGGCTCAAAAGAGCGGAGGGAAGGTGAAAATATTTGTCAATTCGGTAGTTCGTGAAGTAACCACGGATGAAGAAGGGAAAGCAACAGGAGTGTCTTATGTAAGCAAAGATGATCTTAAAGAATACAAATTAAAGGGAAGGGTAGTTGTACTTGCCGCATCGGCATGTAGTTCAGCTCGTATTTTATTGAATTCCAAGAGCAAACAACACCCTAATGGTTTAGGGAACAGTAGCGACCATGTGGGTAGATATCTGCATGATTCTACGGGGGCAAGCCGCTCCGCATTTATTCCGGCCCTAATGAACCGAAAAGTTTCCTACAATGAAGATGGTACAGGGGGAATGCATGTGTATTCACCTTGGTGGGGAGATAACAGCAAATTGGATTTTCCTCGAGGTTACCATATTGAAGTTGGGGGAGGAATGCGCCAACCCAATTATGGTTTTGGATTCAACACCAACGAGTTCAATAAATTCTTTGGTCTTAATGTTGGCGGATATGGCGATGTGCTTCGAGATGATGTGAAGAAATATTACGGATCTGTAATTCACATGGCAGGTAGAGGCGAAGGAATTGCGCGTAAAGAAAACTACTGTGAGATTGATAACACTACCGTAGATAAATTCGGGATTCCGGTGCTCAAATTCAACTATAAATGGTCCGATTTAGAGGTGAAACAAGCCAAACACATGCAGGACACTTTTGAGGAAATTATCCATAATATGGGCGGTGAAGCCCTTGGGGACAAGCCTTCTGCTGATATTGATTATGGATTGCTCGCGCCAGGTCGTATTATTCATGAGGTTGGAACTACACGAATGGGAGATGATCCCAAAACATCGGTCACCAATAAATTCAATCAATTACATGATGTGGACAATGTATTCATTGTGGATGCAGGCCCATTTACTTCGCAAGCGGATAAAAATTGTACGTGGACCATCTTGGCCTTATCATGGCGTGCCTCAGATTACATCATTGAGCAATTAAAACAACAAAATCTTTAAAAATGGACAGAAGAAAAAGTATACAAACCATCATCATGGGGGCTGGTGCTTCTGCCCTGATGTTCCACGGATGCAAACCTGATACCGAACTGGATGTGCCTGTACCGTTAGACAATGCTTATTTTGGAAGAACTCCTGACGAATTGGAGCGCATTGAAAAATTAAAGGCCATCCAACTGTTCAATGAACATGAAACGGAGACCATCACCTTGTTGAGTACCATCATATTACCACCGAAGGAGCCCCATGGTGGACCTATTGAAGCAGAGGTTCCTGAGTTTATTGAATTTATTGCCAAGGATATTCCTGAATTGCAGCTCACCCTAAAGGGTGGTCTCATGTGGTTGGATCATCAATCTAACACTCTTTTCGATAAAGAGTTTAAAACAGCTTCCATTGCGCAGCAAAAACAAATCTTGGATACCATAGCTTTTCATGATGTGGAAATACCATTGGACGAACAACCACTGGAAATTCAATTTTTTGCCCTGATGAGAAACTTGACGGTCACAGGATATTACACTTCCAAAGTTGGTATAGCCGATTTAGGGTATAAAGGAAATCAACCCAACATATGGGATGGCGTTCCACAAGATGTATTGGATCAACATGGAGTGGCCTATGATCCAAAATGGATTGCTAAATGTGTAGATCAAAGTAAGCGCAATGAAATTGCAGAATGGGACGAACACGGTAATCTATTGACCTAATTCAAAATTTTTTAGTTCGCATAAAGCAAGCATCCTTTAATAATGGTTTTAAGATTTTAATTTCTAAAAGCACAAAAACAGGGGTGTTTGATTATAAAATTCATGAATTTGATGGCTTATAATCATGTATTTCATAATAGGTGTGGTCTTTAAAATTAAGTTTACCATATGCAAACTGTTTTTTTTCCAATAGAGGGAAAAAATGAAATCTCAAGTAAATAACTAACACAAACCTAAAATTAGACTTATGAAAAAACCTTTTTTCAAGAGAATTATTTTTTTGGTTGCTGTACTTTGTATGGGTTTTGCACAGGCCCAGTCGATAACAGGTACAGTTTCCGATGAAACAGGACCCTTACCGGGGGCCAATGTCATAGTCAAAGGGACTACGAATGGTACCCAAACCGATTTTGACGGTAACTTTAGCATTGATGCTCCAAGTGATGCTACCTTGGTAATCAGCTATGTTGGATACAAAACGGTGGAAATTCCCGTAAACGGGCAAAGCACTATCAACATAGTCCTAGAAGAAGATGCCAACAAACTGGATGAAATTGTGGTTACAGGTTACGGTACACAGGCCAAAAAGGATTTGACCGGTGCAGTAACCGTTGTGGATACCGATGAGTTAAAATCGGTTCCGGCCACCACCTTTTCACAACAATTGCAAGGTAGGGCCGCAGGGGTAACGATCATTAACGATGCCCGTCCAGGTGGTGAGGCAACGGTGCGTATCCGTGGATTTGGAACGCTGGGTAATAACGACCCACTTTACATTATTGACGGAGTGCCTTCTCAACGACAATCCAACCTTAACCCAAACGATATTGAATCTTTACAGGTACTGAAAGATGCCTCCTCAGCATCTATTTATGGGTCTAGGGCGGCAAATGGGGTTATCATCATTACCACAAAAAAAGGTAAGATGGGTAAACCAACCATTAATTACAATACCTATTACGGTATTCAATCCCCTGCTAATGACGTAGAGGCTTTGAATGCACGTGAACTGGGTGAGTATCTTTATTTGGCAGATTTATATGCTGGTAAAACTCCTAGCCATGGGCAGTACACCTTTGGTGCCAATGGAGAGGTGACCATTCCAGATTATGTTTTTCCAAGTGGAGCTATGGAAGGCGACCCGGGAACAGACCCTAGTCTATATGCCTTGGAGCCAGGTAACATTTACGCCATAACGCGTTCAGCAGATACAGATTGGTGGCAAGAAGTTTCACAGTCTGCACCTATTCAAAGCCATAATGTTTCAGCATCCGGTGCAACCGAAATGGCTCGTTATGCTTTTAGCTTAGGTTATTTCTCCCAAGAGAGTATTGTGAAGTTCTTTAGCTACGACAGGGTTTCTTTAAGAGCCAATACAGAATTTAGAGCACTTAATAAAAAGTTGACCATCGGTGAGAATTTCACTGCATCTTTTGACAATCTGAAGGGGTTTGTATCCAATGATGATGAACAAAGCCCCGTTTCTGGTTCGTATAAACACCATCCATTATTGCCCATTTACGATATCGCAGGTAATTTCGCAGGAAGTAGGGGTGCCAACTTAGGTAACAACTTCAACCCATATGCAAGATTGTATAGGGATAAGGATGATAGAAGATACAGCTTAAGACTTTTGGGTAACGCCTATGCCAACTACGAGTTGATTCCAGGTCTTGATTTACGTACCAGCTTTGGTGTTGATGCCAGAGTACAAAGAGAAAGAGATTTGGGGCGTCCACAGCCAGAATATGTGGAGGGTAACTTTATCCGTTCATCCACTGCCAGAGAGCAATATGAGTACCAGTGGACATGGACAAACACGTTAACCTATGCCAAAACCTTTAACGAGGTACATAACTTTAAGGCCTATATTGGTGTAGAATCCATTCAACAATTCGAAGAGCGTTTGGAAGCACGTCGTGAGCGTTATGCCTTCGGAACCAATAACATTCTTAGTTATTTGGATTTGGGTGATGCCACAACGGCCACTAACCGTGGATTTGTATTCCAAGATTATACCCTTTGGTCACAATTCGGTCAGTTGAACTATGATTATGATGGAAAGTATTTGGCTCAGGTTATTTTGAGAAACGATTCTTCATCAAGGTTTCAACAAGCATCGAGAAGTGCCTTTTTCCCTGCCTTTAGTTTGGGTTGGAGGATGTCAGATGAAAAATTCATGGAAAATGTAACTTGGATTGACAACTTAAAGTTAAGATATGGTTGGGGTAAAACAGGTAACCAGCAAATTGGTGATTATAATGCCTACACCACCTACCGTTCAGATATCTTAACAGGAGGTTATCCTGTTGATGGTTCCACAGGTTCTCCACAAATTGGATTTGCTCCAAGAGCTTTTGGAAACCCTAATGCCAAATGGGAAGCAACAACATCGAACAACTTAGGGTTGGATGTGGTGATGTTTGACAACAAAGTGTCCTTTAATCTTGATGTTTGGAAGAGAGTTACTTCAGACATGTTGATCAACGTGCCCGTAACCTATACCGCGGGTCAAGCCGATGAGCCTGCATTTAACGTAGGACAAATGACCAATAAAGGTTTCGATTTAGGAATCAGCTATGGTGATAAAAAGGGCGATTTCTCTTATGAAATTAGCGGTAACTTCTCGGCATACACCAACAATGTTGATGCATTGGAAGGAGAGAGCACCAGAATTTTTGGTCAAAGTAGAAGGATTCCTGCGCTTTCCATTACAGAAGCAGGATTGCCATTGTCTTCTTTTTATGGTTTCAAAAACTTGGGAATTTTCCAAACACAGGCCGAAGCCGATGCTTGGGCACCGTATGGAGATTATAACGCACCAGGTAAATTCAGGGTAGCAGATGTTAACAACGACGGTGTTATTAATGATGACGACCGTACCGTTATTGGTAGTCCACACCCAGATTTTACGTATGGTATCAACATTAATTTGAGTTATAAAAACTTGGATTTAAACATTTTTGGTAATGGTTCTCAAGGTAATGACGTGTTCAACTATGTACGTTATTTTGCAGACTTCAATACCTTCCAAGGAAACAGAAGTACAAGAGCATTATATAATGCTTGGCAACCAACCGACCCACAAGCAGATCCAAGTACTTGGGTAGCGGCCAATCCAAATGCCACTTCGCCAATTATGGATGCCAACGACCAGATCAGTAGTAGACCTTCTTCATACTTGATTGAAGATGGTAGCTTCTTCAGGTTAAAGAACATTCAGTTGACGTATAATTTCCCTGCTGATTTATTATCAACCATAGGTTTAGATAGGGCGCAAGTTTATATTCAAGCTCAGAATATAGCCACCTTCACCAAATATACAGGTCTTAATCCCGAGGTTCAATTGAGCAATGCGGACGATTCTAGGAGAAACCTTACTTTAGGATATGATGGTGGGGCACAACCAGTGGCCAAGACCATAAGCTTGGGGTTAAATGTTACACTTAAATAATGAAAACTAAATGTTTACAGAAATGAAAAAGATAATATCGACATTACTTGGTGCTCTTGGCTTGTTTGCTTTGGTACTGGGTTGTAATAACGATTTTTTGGATAGACAGCCACAAGGCCAGTTCAGTGAGTCAGACGTGGCCACTTTGGATGGTGTGAACGGTCTATTGCTTGGCGCCTACACCATGGTGCCAGGGGGTGGTTTGGAAGGACAAACTTGGCACAACGACATTCATAACTGGGTGTTTAATTTGGCTTCTGATGATGCCTTAAAAGGAACAGATGCTGGGGATCAACCTGAGCAGTCATTTATCGAAGCTTATGACTTTCAATCTTTCAATGTCCATATCCGTGACAAATGGAGAGGACTTTACAAAGGTGTTGCCGCAACCAACAATGTGATCAATACATTGGAAAAGGTTGAGGATGCCACTGAAGAGCAGAAAGCACAGATTGTTGCCGAAGCTAGGTTCTTGAGAGGGTTGTTCCATATGGAAGCTCGAAAAATGTGGAGAATGCCTACTTACATCAGTGATGAGGATTTTGAACTTAATGATTTGGAGAGCACCAAAGTTCCGAATGATCGTGAGATTTGGCCATTTATTGAAGCTGATTTTGAAGCTGCCGCCGCTGTATTGCCAGAATCACAAAGTGAAGTGGGAAGACCAACAAGCTGGGCCGCCAAAGCATTCTTGGCCAAGGCCAAAATGTATCAAGGATGGAATGATGACGGTTCTGCCAATGCGACCAAATTGCAAGAGGCCAAGCCTATTTTAGAGGATATCTTGAACAATGGACCTTTTGCATTGATGGATAAGTATCAAGATAACTTTTTGGTGGCTACCCGAAACAATTCAGAATCCATATTTGAAGTTCAATATGCAATCAGTAGCGCTACCGGTGATGCTGCAAACAGAGGTATTGGATTGGCACACCCTTATACAGATCCTTGGGGATGTTGTGGATTTTACCAAGTTTCACAGAATTTGGTGAATGCATTCAAAACCGAAGGAGGACTTCCGATGTTGGATACCTTCGACAATGCTGATGTTCCGGCAACAGTGGACCCAGTGACTACCTTAACGGACTATTCGGGTACTTTAGATCCAAGACTAGATCATTCTGTGGGTAGACCAGGGGTTTTATATAAAGGATTTAAGATTTACCAAACTGATTTTGTTCGGGACCTTACTTATGCTGGACCATTTTTTAGTATGAAACACGTAGCCGAACCAGAAGCCTTTGGACAAGGTGGTTGGGGTAACCTTTCAGCCAATAACTACAGACTTATGCGATTGGATATGATTATTCTTTGGCTTGCAGAAGTTGAGGTTGAAGTGGGAGACTTGGAAGTAGCCAGAAGTTTGGTGAACCAGATCAGGACCAGGGCTGCAAACCCTGATGGTTTTGTTCCGTTGGCCACTCAAGGGGAGGAGCGTAACGATTTCACCATTGTAGATGGGCAATATGCCGCCAATTATGATATTGCTACGTATGATACTGCTTGGACCGATAAGGACCTTGCCAGAAAAGCCGTGCGTTTTGAGACAAGATTGGAGTTCTCCATGGAAGGTCACCGTTTCTTTGACCTGCAGCGTTGGGGCATCGCAGCTGAGGTGTTGAACCAATACCTGCAAAGTGAATCAGAACATAGAACTTATCTGGAAGGAAGATCGTTCCAAGAGAACAAAAATGAATTCTTCCCAATTCCTATTGAAGCAATTGATAGATCGGTAAAAGATGGTGCGCCAACCTTAACACAAGATCCTGCGTACTAGAAATTAGAACTCAATTTTAGGTTTAAATTTAGCAATCAAAAGGCCGTGGTAGTGAAAACTATCAGGGCCTTTTTTAATTATAGGAGTAAAGTTTGCTGGAAAAACGACTCTGGTGAACCTCTAATTATTGGATTGAGAAATGGATTGCAATTTATATTTACTTCTTATATGATTTTACCTTAAATCAAAGATAAAATAGTGACTTTCAAGTAGAATTATGTCCATTAAATAGAGGAAAATTTCATGATTCAAATCCAGAAAACCCATTAAACTTGTGATAGTTAGATAAGAAAAGGAAACAGGGGTGAAAATTCTTGAATTTGAGTTGTCTTTTTATCAAATTAAGGGTCAAAGTGCCTGTGATAACTTAAATTCACCATAGATAGTTTATAGCGAATTTTAACTATTCTCATAGTTTATGTAATTGAATTAACACCATAAAATTTTGAGTTAGTTGAATTTTAATTCATTCAAGTTTAAAAGCAATGTTGACTTCATACAACATTGCTTTTTTGATTTGTAGATATCACAAGTGAATTAAACCGAATTAATAAATGGACGCCTCCTATTTTAGTAGATTTCTATAAATATGGTTACCAAGAGTATGGAAAAAAAGAATGAATGTCATTTTATCATTTTGTCAAAATGCACCTACATTTAATAAAGAAATGTTAAATTAAGGCTTTTAAAATTGTTAAGACATGATAACCCCCGCGACACACAATAGCAGTTAGTTTGTTTGAATCAGATATGGAATTTAACTGACGGAATAACAAACAAACACACATAATGTTAATTAAACAGACTTGGATAATACTTGTTTTTTTATCCATAGTAACGGTATATGGTCATGAGAGAACATCAGATAGCCTGCAACCGTATTTAGATGGAATAAAAGAATTAGTCGAAAATCAAAAATTCCCCACACTGGATGATTTACTAGAGCAATGGGAAAATTCTATTGGGGAAAAAAGAGTGGATGCATGCTTCGAACTATATACGTACTATATTTTTAAATCAACAGAATTAGCCGAAAAGTATAATGATGAAGCATATGATCTATCTCAAAATATCAATTACGAGAAAGGCTATTTTAGGAGCACTTTAAATCAGGCTTTTGTATTTTTTGTCCAAGGCGATTTCGATGATGCCATGGAATTGATTCACCAATTGGAATCAACAAAAGAATTTCATGATTACAATGAAGTAAAGGCGGATTGCGAAACCCTTAAATCCTACATTTATACCGAAAGGGGCGAGTATGACCTTGCTTATGAAACGGCACTCAATCTTTTGGAAGAAGGAGATGACGCACAAGATTCATACACCCGAATGCGAGCCTATTCGGCAATTTCACATTTTTATCTCAGGTTGGGAGAATATGAAAAAGCATTGGATAACTGCCTGCACGGTGTGGATTACATATTAGAGTTAAAGGAAGGACGTTTTATCTTTCCAAAACTTGATGAAATTGCTAGGATGACGCATAAATTGGAAGGTGGCAAGGCTGCTCTGGACATTTATGATTTTTACCTAGAGTTGGAAAAATCAATCGAAGCGCCTGGAGATTACATTCAAAGTGTGGTGTACATGAATATTGCCGCAATTTATATTGAGGAGTCGGAGTTTCAAAAAGCACAAAATTTTCTGAACAGGGCGCTCAGTCTTATAGAAACCAACAATTATAAGTTTAGAAAACCAAGGGCCTATGTTTTAATGGCTTTGTTGCATGTAAAGGAAGGTGATAGCATTAGCGCACAAAAAGTTTATACCAGTGCATACCAAGCGGCAAAAGAGATAAAGGCATTTGATGTTATTAAAGAAGTGAGTAAAGAACTGTCCCAATTGAATAAGGCCATGGGATATTCCGATGAGGCCGAATATTTTGCTAATTTATATTTGTCCGTAAGTGATTCCCTTTTCTCGGTCGAATCAGAACAGCGACTCAGAATATTGGAGGCTAGAAGAAGAATTTCTGAAATATCTAGGCAAAAGGAAATTCTGGAAATTGAATCCAAGTCGCAGGAAGAGCGCTATAGGCTAATGCTCATCATTTTGATCATTACCTTGGTATCTGGCTTTTTTGCAACCCTCTCCTATTTTAAGGTAAAAAGGAAGAACAAACTCCTATTTTATAGGACCAAGGAGCTGGCCGTAGAAAAACTCAATCAAAATAAAAAAGTGGTTCTTGGCGAAGGAAACGATGCCAAAGACCAAGTTAACAACCTAAATTCAAATAAAAATTATCTGGATAAAGATGTAAAGGAAATAATTCTGACCAAGTTAAATAGGTTAGAGGAGGAGGCCTTTTTTCTAAATTCAAAATGTAGTTTACATAGTTTGGCAGAGGTATTGCAAACCAATCAAAAATATCTGTCGCAGGTTATTAACCATGAAAAAAACGCGAATTTCAGTAACTATATAAATGACCTTAGAATTAATTATTTGTTGAACCGGCTAATGGAGGATAAAGAATATCGAAATAATAAACTTGCCTATATAGCCACTACTAGCGGATTCAACAACCTAAATACTTTTTACTCGGCATTTAAAAAACGTTTGGGCATTCTTCCTTCATATTTCATAGAAAAACTAAACGAAGATGAACTATAATTAATTTAAAAAGGTGCATCAAGAAATTTAATGAATAACTAGGGAGAATTAGAAAAAGGGCATGCAGATGGAATGCCAAACTTGGGTTGTGAATCCATTTCCTTCGGATTTGCACTTATTCATTATCATTATTTTAATTCTTGGTATCGTTTCTTTTTTCTTGGGGATTGAGTTTTAGCTCCGAAAAATCAATTCGTTTTTGGGTGAAAAATGACCAGAAAAACTGGTGTAAGCATCGGGGCTTGCTGCACTCCACTTTGTTGGGTTCGCTTACCGATGAAGTTCAAATTTCATCCTCTTTGCTGCAAAAAATCAATTTTTAATTGGAACATCTCAGCCATTTTTGTGGCTCTGAACTTAGCTTCTTCCGCTTTGTTTCCTGAGAAGTTTTCATCAATGGTTTCAAAAAACAATTGTTTCCATCTATCAAAGTGTTTGGCATTAACAGGGAGTTGTGCATGGGGAGCAAAAGGACTACCTTGATAGGTGTGTTCTTTTAATAGGACCGTTTGCCAAAAACGATACATCTTCTCTAAATGACTAGGCCAATTATCTTTTATAATATCATTAAATATATTGGCAAGAATATTGTCTTTTCGAACCTTTCCGTAAAAATTATCTACCAATAATTTTATTTCATTTAAGCTTTCGATTTCTATTTTCTGTGTCATTGTTTTTTTTGTACTTAAAAAGATTATTCTCTTATATGATGTGCAAACTAGATAACCGGAAGTCATTTATTTTTAGGAGCGCTTTAAATAGGTCAATCCCACTTCAAGTCCTGTTGCCAAATCATATAAGCTGGTATTTCGTAGCATATTGCTTAAATCATTTCGTATATCTAAAAACCTATCATGCAAAGGACAGGGTTTTTGTGCATTACATTCTTTAAGTCCGAGACCACACCCTTTATAGATTTGATCACCGTCGATTGCCTTGACGATCATATTCAATTTTACATGGTCCATTTCCTCCCGATCAATTTCAAAACCGCCATTGGGTCCTTTAACCGAATGCACCAAATTGTTCTTGGTAAGTTGTTGTAGGATTTTGGCAGTAAAAGCAATGGGGGAATCGATTTCTTGAGCGATTTCAGTAACGCTCACACGTCTTCCCTCCAAGGATTGAAGTGCGATATAAACTGCAGCACGTATACCGTATTCGCAAGCTTTAGAAAACATCATTAGTAACGTATATGCAAACAAAAATAACCTTTTTATTTAAATAGGATAAAAATGTCTTTTATTATTCTCATTAGGTTAAAACCTATCGACGAAAGGTGAAATTTTTACTTCAATTTCAAGCGGGATCATGGTCTAGATTTTTTCCTGTTTTGTGCCAGTATCAAAGTTATTCCAACCGTAACCAAAAGACTGAAAATAGCCAAAATTATGGTTAGCCCGTGAATTGGACCCCATTGCCGCCAAGCAATCAAGCCCTTATAGAAAAGGAGTATTTCTGTAAGGAAAAACCCTAAAAAATACCATAGAAAGGATTTTTGGGATATTCGAAACAGTTTTAAATAATCCATAATAAAGAATAGACCTATGCTGATAACCCCTAAAAAAGCCAAGTGTAAATAACCAATGGTAAAATCAAGATAAGTGGCCGCCAAATTGGAAAAATAGGGGTGTACGGTTAATAGTTGTAAAGTTATTTTTATAATCGCAAATATCATGACCGTTCTGAACAGCAAAGATTGCAGTTTTGACATTGATAATTGAGATATTCGATGCTTGATCATTCCCCATAAACAAACAAAAGCATATAGTTGAAGTATTGCACCGGCCCCAGCCAACAGATACAACCAAAAAGAGGGTTTTGCCCAAAGGGTGGACAAGAAAAAAGTGAGAACAATACTTAAGTTTAGGCCTTTAAAAAAGTGAGTGAAGGTTTTTTGGGGAATTGTAAGACCTTTTTGCTCACCAACATAAATGAAGAGCCCTATTAAAGCGAGAATCATCCAGCCGTTGTACTGAAAATGAAGGTAAAAATAAATGGAGAGTCGATACCAAACGGATTGCGCCCCAAGCATATTCATAATACCTCCAAGGGCCCAAGGCCCTAAACTTGAGATTACCATATAGATCAGAGCAGCTTTTACACATTTTAGCCCTTTGTTGTGCTTGTATTTTGGATCAATATTTTTCCAAAAATGATATACGTACACATAAGAGACTATCAAAAACAAGGTGGAAAAAATAATAGAAAACAGTGCATAACCTTGAAAAGGGAAGGTCAATAGCATACCGACCAATGTTGTTTGGGTACACCAAAAAATACGTTGATAGCTTTTTTGGGATTTTTTTCTTTCCACAAAACAAAAATGGAGCAATGTGGAAAGAGCAACATATACCCACCCCAACAACGCTATGTGGGAATGGCCATGGACAACATACTTAAAATTGAAATCGAAGCCAAGAATAGGATAGAAGCGAAGCAATAATCCAAGTATAGCTGCCATGAGGAAATATGTCATGGCAATCTGGAGATGAAACCGATATGGTGTACACTTCGCAATCAAGATTAAAAATCTTTTTTTCCGGCTTTATACCGTAACCCCAAAATAGGCAGTAGTGTCCACAAAAAAAGAATGGCCAGTGAAACTAAGAACCCGAGATTTGTACCAAAGAACTTTTTGAAAATGGCCCCTGTGTATCCCAATAGTGCAGAAATATCCAGTTTGAGCAATATCAATATCCTGGATAGATCAATAGGGTTAAGTATGGTGGTCACCAAGGAGAAGGTATCCAAAGGGTATTCTTCAAAAATGATGAGCGACATCAAGAACAGGCCATCGTAGACCACGGCCAAGAAAAGCCAGAGCAAAACGGCATAGCCAAAGCCCTTTATCTTGTTTTCGTTGGATATGGCAATCACAAAGGAGAGCCCCACAAAAATGAAGGTCAAAAATGCCCCGGTGACCAGTAAAAGGGAAAAATCAAAAATGGCATTGCTCCGCAAAAGTCCGTACAGTAGAAATGAGATTCCTAAGCCCAATACCAAGCTCAGGGTCAGAGAGCCGGCTACGCCAAAATACTGTCCCATAAAAATGGAGCTGCGTTTTATGGGCTGTGCCAATAGGAGTTCGGTGAATTCCCGGGAATTGTAATAGTACATTACTCCGAAAATTGTGCCTATCAAGGGAATTAGCACAATAATCACGTTCATAAGGGTAATCACGGCCTTGGAGACATCATTATTCAAGAATAACAATACAAAACCCAGAGCGAGGTAGAACAAAAAGTAAACATAGCTCCAACGGCTGCGAATAAGATCGTAAAAACTGTATTTCAATATTTTAAGCATGGGAATCCGTCGTTATCGCCGCAATGGCGTGTTCAAAATTGCTTTGTTGGGTCTGCTCCAAAAGTTTACCTATACTTCCCTTAAAATAAATTTCCCCTTCCAAAAGGTATACGATTTCATCAGCCACTTCTTCCACAAACTGCATAATGTGCGAAGTGATCAAAATGGTTTTTCCATTGGTTTTTTCTTTTTGAATCAATTCCTTTAAACGAATCAATGCCTTGGGGTCCAAACCTGTGGTAGGTTCATCCAAAATAATCAGTGGACTATCAAACATAAAGGTCAGAACAATGTTCACTTTTTGTTTGGTTCCCCCAGAAAGGGTTGATAATTTTTTGTTCAGAAACGGTTCCAGGCCAAAGAGGGCAATGAGTTCTTCTTCTTCACTTGAGCTGTTTCTAAGATCCTTGATCATACCAATCAATTCCTTGACCCTGATGTTGGGCGGAAAATTGGCAATTTGAGGGAGGTAATCGATTTTTTTGCGATACTTCCAGTTTTTTTTGATGGATTCCTTCAGTACGGATATTTCTCCTTTATCGGGAATTACCATGCCCAAGATACTCTTGATCAAAGTGGTTTTGCCAGAACCATTAGGACCAAGGATGGCATAAATGTAACCTTTGTCAATGGTAAGGTCCACCCCTTTCAAAACTTGGTTTTTGCCAAATTGCTTATGAAGATTTTTTATTTCAATGGTCATGGTCGTACTTTCATTAAAGGTTGGGCATCTTTTAAATTGTCGGGCGTAAAAACAGGGGAGACCCTTTCGGAAAAATCAATAATATCCATGAACAAACTCCGCAATAGCACAATGGTCTCCGGGGTGCGATTAACCACATAGGAAAAAAGTTTTACGGGGCGATAAGGCACATCCCCGATGCCGTCCTTGTTCAAGTCGTAACCCGTATAACTGCTCCAAAAATTACCTTCAAAGACATTATCGTTAAGTTTGCTGTTGTACGAGATATCAAAGGAATTGTACAAGAAATTATTGCCTTTGAAGCTATTGGTGTAGCAAGCCCCGAGTACACGTATGGCCCAACCATTTCCTATAAAATCGTTGTTGGTGTACTTGATCCGATTGGACCCCTCTATATTGATACCGATGGTGTTTTCTTCAAAAATATTTCCAATGATCTCCGCATCGTTGATTTCTTTTAATAGCATGCCATAGGCAGCTGTGCCCCAATTTTTTCGAAAAGTATTATTCTTCATGGTGATGAACTTAGAGAACATTACGGCGACTCCGGCGCCATTGTTTTCGAAAATGTTGTTCGTGTAGACATCATCGTTCGAGAACATGAAATGGAGACCATAACGAAGATTGTCCATGCTCATGTTATCCGTAATGGTAATTCGGTCTGAAAATTCGAGATAAATCCCGTCCCGGGTGCCCTGTACATGGTTTTTTAGGACCTCTATGTCCGAAGAATACCAAAGCTGGATACCGTTGCCCGAATTGTATTCGTCCACGGCTTCACCAATGATTTTATTTTGCTGGACCTTGCCATGCGATGATTTTTCCAAATAGATTCCAAAGAACAATTGCTCCAGAACCATATTCTGAATGAGAAAATTCTTGCTCTTCACCACTCGTATAGCAGCGTTGTCTTTGGTGTAACTCACCCCTACATTTATAATGGACAGCCCATCCAGTGTAACTCCATCCGATTGGATGCGGAATATTTCTCCTTTTTTTTCGCCATCAATAATGGGGTGGTCAATGCCTTTGATCACCAAGGGCTTGTCTACTAAAATTTCAAATTCTTTGTAGGTGCCTTTTTGAACCAACAATGTGTCATTGGAACTGGCAATTGCAATGGTCTCCTTAATGGAACTCTGCTCGCAAGTATTGCAGATGGTCCATGTTTTAGCCCATACCATCGAACCTAAGAAAAACATAATCAACATTAAGGTGTATTTGTTATATGAATTGTTGATAGTCATGATTTTTTTTAAAATTGCTGTTTACTTGGCCCGCTCAGATATGGGAAACTACCTGTTTTATCTAATAATTAAAAATTTGGTATCCTTTAAAGCTTTGACCCAGTGTTCCACATCTTTGGAAAAACTAAAGTGTTGCTGTTCCCTCAAAACAATGTTTTGGTTTTCAATATAAAAGTCAATGACTCCTTCCAATACAATTAAATGGGCATCTTTCGGGGAAGTGTGCCTTGGAAAAATGGCATTCTTTGCCAGGCTAATACTCAATATTTCTAAGGAGGTATTTTTGACTAGTTGTTCTATCTGTAAACCATCAAAAGCTTGTTGGGCAATCGTGTTGTCAATATCTATCATATACATAAGTTTGACTTTTTATCATTTGAATTGTTTGTGTAACTCTAACCAGGTTAGAAGTTCCCCACCATTGGCTTCCAAGCTGTTTTGGGCGACTTGCTCGTCGGAGAATGCGCTTAAAAATGCCCCCATGGGGCTCGGGATGTTCTCACTGATTAAAAAAGTGGCTTTTGTGCCATCCACCAATGTTCCGGGCTCGTCAAAATCATTGACCATAAATAAGGCCATGGTAGTTATGTCCCCATCCTTTAATTGGTTCATCATGCATTCTATGGCATCAAAGTTGAACACCTTACCTTTTTTGGTGATCAATTGTGCGGCATGTTGTTTGTCCACAATCGTCATACTGCAATAATGGCAACCTACTTGGCCATAGTCGATGGGTTTGGGTTGTATGGAGCAACCTGTGGCCATGAGTATAATCATCAATACTGCGGTTATCTGCTTTTTCATTTGGAATTGTTTATTGTTTTGAGCTTTTCCATCCCATGAAGCCTGCAAGTAGGGTGAGCATCATCCCTACAAACATTAAATAAGCACCAGTGGATGGCAACGAAGTGACATCAAAATTCAGCATTTTTACATGCCCCAATAATGGTGGTTTATAGGTCATCGGGCTTCCATCGGCATTGGTCAATTTCATAATGGCATTGGGGTCCAAATTAGTGCCATAGTCAATCAACCATTCATTAAAATCATACATGCCCAAAATACCTAGCACTGACATGAATACGAACCAACCCCAAAACCACTTGTAATTTATTTTGTTCAGGAACCCCAGAACGCCAATTAATACCCCAATACCTACCATGATTCCAATTATCAATGGAAAAGTGCCAAATTCCCACATTTCTTCAGGCTTAGGCAGTGTATGCATTCCAATGTAATGGTTTAGCCCATCAATATTCTGAACATCAAATTCGTTTACGCCCTTAAGACCACTAATGTGGATGTTCAATCCCAATGGCTCAGGATATTGGGGCGCTCCCAACATGATATTCCAGAGGGGAAAGAAATATAATCCCACAAGGAAGAGAGGGCCAACAATCATTAATATACTAGCCTTTTTCATTTTTCTAGATTTAAAAGTTACAAACTGAATGTGGTTTTTTGGTCAAAGGTTGAATGTCAATTTGTAAAAAAGCGGGCAGGTCTTGGACACGGCCCGCTTTTGTTCCTTGGTTTATCAATCCGAATTATTCACCAAGTGACCATTTCAATTCTATATTTGAATTGGCCGGGGAAACCCTAACATATCCTTGCATTTCTTGGTGCAATGCAGAACAAAAATCGGTACAATAGAATGGCCATACCCCAACTTGCTTGGGCTCCCAAACAGAGGTTTTTGTCTGCCCGGGCATAATGAGAAGCTCCGAAGTGTTTTGGCCAATCATGGCAAAACCGTGCGGTACATCAAAATCCTGTTCATGGTTGGTAATGTGAAAGTACACTTTGTCACCAACTTTGATTCCCTCGATATTATCGGGTGTAAAGTGACTCCTGATGGTGGACATATAAATATGAACCTCGTTTCCATCTCTAACTACTTTGGAATCTGTTGGTGTTTTAACTGCATAAGGGTGCTCGTTTTCATCCAATCTGTATATTTTCTGAGACTTTGGCGCCAATATATCTGCGGGTATTCCAGCTGCATAATGGGGCTCCCCATGGGTTGGGAAATCATATATCAGTTCCATTTTATCTCCAGAGATGTCATAAATCTGGGCAGAGTGTTCCATTTCAGGGCCTGTGGGAAGATACCTGTCCTTGGTAATCTTGTTCATGGCCACAACATATTTACCGAAAGGCTTTCTGGAATTACCCCCTGGGATCATCAAGTGACCCACAGAATAGTAGGTTGGTTTTCTATCAATGACTTCCCAAGTACCCAATTTCCATTTCACAACTTCTGATGAGATAAAGAATGTTGTATACGCATTTCCTTTACCGTCAAATTCGGTATGCAAGGGGCCGAGGCCTCCACTTTTTACCTGTCCGGCAAGCACATCCTCAAATTTAAGTATTGGAATTCCATAGGCTTCCCCATCAAATTGTTCACTTTCAATGGCTGCAATCATTTTATCAAACGAGTGCACTGTTAGGTCAGCGGAGAGTTTACCATTTCCAATGATATATTGACCGGTTGGGTCTACATCACATCCATGAGGTGATTTTGGTGTTGGTAAAAAATAAACAGCACCTGGAACTTTTAACGGATCTACCGTCAATACTTCTTTTTTCATGGTTGTTGTGGCTGTATGTGTGCCTTCATCATACACATTGTGTGCATAATTGGCAGGCATTTTTGTACCTCCGCCATTGTTTACGTATTCTTCAATTTTCTTCCAGTTGACAGCAGCAATAAAGTCCTTGTCGTTTTGCGAGGCATTGACCTCTTGCAGGGTGTAGGCCTCCTCTGTATTGTAGGTGGTAAAAAAGAACCATCCATGGGATTTACCTCTACCGGGATGCGATAGATCATAATTAAATCCGGGCATCAACAATTGGAATTTTAAATCCATGTGTCCATGTTCTGGGTCTACACTAATAAAGGATAGGGAACCTTTAAAATTACTTTTGTATTCATTTATGGGCATGTCCCTTTGTGGAATAGGAACTGAGAAACGGGTCCCTGCCACCACATATTCTGTATTTTCCGTGATGAAGGAGGAACTGTGGTTACCGGCACTATTGGGCACCTCTATGATTTCTTCTGTCTCAAATGTGCTCAAATTGATCCGTGCAATCCTTGGTGTATTGTTCCCGTTGATGAATATCCAACGCCCATCCAATTCACCATTGGTCTGGGATATGTCCGGGTGATGGGCATCGTCCCAAGGGACAAATCCATGAGAAGTGTTGAGCATCGGTTTGGTCTCTTCTGAATAGCCATAGCCCGAAGTCGGGAACTGGGAGAAAACGGGAATCTCCTTGAACATTCTACCAGAAGGCAATCCATATACGGTTAGATTACCGCTGTATCCCCCGGATAAGAAAGCGTAAAACTCATCTTGCTCCCCTGGAGCTACATATACTTTTTCGGCAGCACTTGATGAAAGGGCCCCGGTTGAATTTTGATTCTGTTGACCACAGGAAACCAACATTATGAAGGCTCCTACGGTCATTAGTAAATGGTTGTTAATTTTCATTGTGTTAGGATTTATCTGTTGTTTATTTTGATTATTGGGTGGGAGGCAAGATTACCTTGTCCACTACATGGACGATTCCATTTCCAGCCTGTACACTTCCAATGATTTTGGCTCCACCGATAAAAACATCATCGCCCTTTACTTCAACGGCGACATTTTGATCATTGGCTTGCCCTAATTTTTTGAAATTCTTTAAAAAGTCTTTGGAATAGTTGCCCGGAGTAACGTGATACTTGAGAATATTGGCCAAAGCGTCTTTGTTTTCTGGTTTTAACAGGTCCTCAACCGTACCATCTGGCAAAGCATTAAAAGCAGCATTGGTTGGTGCGAAAACCATCAAAGGACCAGCATTGACTAAAACATTTTCCAATTTTGCAGCTTGTACTGCAGCCACAAGCGTAGAGTGGTCTTCGGATTGCAATGCTATTTGCAGAACATTGGGAGTAGATTCATCATCTTCAATAAAGGCTTGCCCCTTGGTGTATTCTGTGGCTACTGTAGATGCATTTTGATTTGAATCTATTGTTTCGTTTTGAGGCTCATTTTTACAACTACCGAGTATTAACAGTAGTGAAAACAGCCCCGTTATTCTGAATTTAATGGTTGATTTCATAATGTTTATTTTAAGGTTCTGAAGTATTCGAGAATGGCTCTTGCTTGGTCTTCGGTCAATCCTTGGTTGGACATCGGTGATCCATTGAATTCTTGGAATAGGTCTTTTGCCAAAGGATCTTGTTGCACCATTTCCTGAGGATTTAATATCATGTTCATTACCCATTCTGGAGTTCTTCTTTCAAGTACACCGTTTGGGGCAGGACCGATGAATTTTTTACCTATCCTGTGGCAGGCCAAACACATTTGGTCATAAACCTCCTTGCCACTTTCAGCCATGGTTTGGTCAATCTCAGCAGGTAATTCAATAGACTTTATAGGACCAACACCTTTAGTGGTCAAATCAACCCGTTCAGAGGGCTTTACCTCATTGGTGGTAGTCTCAACAGTTTGTTCGGTTGGTTCCTTTTTTCGTTCCACACTAAAGCTGCCGTCTTTTTTATCCTCCGTTTTCCCTCCACAGCTTATCATGATAAGGGTAAAAAACAGTATTGTTCCTTTTAGTAGTGTTTTCATGTGATTAAACTTTAGAATTTCCAACCAAAAGTATAGAGGGTAAATCACCTATAACATGATATAAGTCATAAAAAGGATAAAAATATCTTTTAATCTTTGTTATACATTTTTCGCCATGCTTTCGAATTCTTCCAAATACGCCATTAAAGGAGTGCTATATTTAGCATTGAACTCCAATGCAGACCATAAGGTCTTGGTAAGGGATATTTATGATACGATTCATGTGCCAGAGGCTTACTTGGCCAAATTATTACAAGAACTCTCCCGGCATGGTATCATTTCTTCCACTAGAGGACCAAAAGGAGGTTTTTATTTAAGTGAAGAAGATAGAAAGCACACCCTTTTGGAGATTGTAAAGGTTATAGATGGAGAGAATCGACTGAATTCATGTGTTATGGGTATCCGTAATTGTGATATGGATAATCCTTGTGTTCTTCATAAACTTGTGGGCGGTAATAAGTCTAAGTTTATCAATGTTCTTGAAAGTACAACGATATTGGATTTAGTGGAGGGTAAGAATGGGGTGGAGGAGTTTTTTCCAATGTAAATTCTAATCTAGTTATTTTAGGTAAAAGGGTATTGGGTCCACAATAGGATGGAAAAAGTGTGCGACGTTTACATAGTTGTCATCTTAGATTTAAATGTAAAGATGAAAGTCAAATCAATTATGTGCCAGTACTTTAGGAGTGTGTTCGGTCAATAGTTTTGAGGATTTGATTTTGTTGACCGAATTGGTACCGATTGATATGAAATCAAAACAAATTAAATGTACCCCTATAAATGCCGAAAACCTTACAGTTATAAGTTCTGTAAGGTTTTCCGTTATTTTGGTATTGCTACCCAGTGACCGCGGCAGGATTCAAACCTGCAACCTTCTGAGCCGTAATCAGATGCGCTATTCAGTTGCGCCACGCGGCCTTATTTAAGGGCTGCAAATATATTTCTTTTTAACTTTACCACAAAACCTTAGCATATAAAAAAATGGATTTTGGCTCCTACATTCGTGATATTAAAGACTATCCCAAACCTGGAGTGGTTTTTAAAGACATTACTCCTCTATTAAATGATCCTGTGGCGTTGAAAAAAACAGCTGAAGCTTTGCTGGGATTTACCTCTAACATGCACATTGATAAAGTGGTTGGCGTAGATAGCCGGGGCTTTATTTTTGCTCCTATGCTCGCAGAGAAACTTAAAGCAGGTTTTATTCCAGTCAGAAAAAAAGGAAAGCTACCCTATAAAACCGTTTCCGAACCTTATGTGCTCGAGTACGGAGAAGGCAGTTTGGAAATCCATGAAGATGCCATTGTGCCTGGTGAAAAGGTATTGGTACACGATGATGTGTTGGCCACCGGCGGAACCGCCGAAGCCGTTTGTAAATTGGTTGAAAAACTTGGGGGCGAGGTGGTGCAATGCAACTTTTTAATAGAACTTACCTTTTTAGGTGGCTCAGAAAAACTCAATGGTTATCCCATAAATGCACTTCTGCAATATTAATCCAGTGCTTTAGTGGTCACAAAATAGCGCCAGCCTATAATGGCCAACTGCAATTTACTTGCCTTGGATAAGTCCAGTCCCTTTTTGGTATAGGAGGGAAGTACAACTTTATTGATTTTAGCCAGAATTTTATAAAACATCTTTGTCTATTGTGCTGGACAAATATAAGGGGTTCAGCCTTAAATGTAATATTTGGGATAGTATATGGGCAGTCAATGCTTATGCCAACATAAAAACAAAGGTGATTAATTGTACTAATAAAGTCACGAAAATTTTTACAAGTGTGATCATTTTTCTGATTGATTTTTTTGGTTAAAAAACTATGATTATCGGTTTATATTTTTCAATATAGAATGAGTAAAATCATTGTTCCAAGAAATTTCATGAAAATCTATGCAATTGCATATGAAACTGTAGTTTTTAAAATGAGATGCTTCTACAATTGAAATGGTATGCCTTGTAAAAAGTTTTAAAATGTAATTATAAAATATATTAAATGTTATAATTTGTAATAAATGTAGGGGGTTTTTAGGTCTCTTTTCAAAAACCAAGGGGCGTTTCGTTTAAAAATGGGGTGTTTTGGGCCATTTCGTTTGTGAGCTGCCAATAAAAAAGCCGCTCACAAGGGAACGGCTTTCTGTAATTTTGATATATAAGTTTAGTTCTTTTTCGTGGTAATTTCAATCACTCCATCCTTTGCTTTTTTGCCATACTTATCGATAGCTTTATCACCTTTAAAAACATTCATGCTCTTTATGTCGGATGGGTCAAGTTTTTTTACGTCATCCGATTTTACCTTTTTTCCATCTATATAAAAAAGAGGGCTATCCTTGCCATCGGTGTCAAAGTAGAAAAAGCCGTTTTGTTTGCCCAATACCTCAATATCCTCATCGTCATCCGAATCTCTTGTTATAAAAACATGTCCGCCTTTTTTTACGGTGCTTTTATCATCCGAATCACGGATGACCACAATATTTCCATCTTCTCCTGTTGTATTGATTTTTTTTACGATAACGTGTTCTTTCTCTCCCTCATCAGAAATAAATAGTGCATTGTCCTCATCACTATTAATGTGAATTTTTATCTCTTTCTCTTCACCATCTTCGGTTTTAACAATCACTTTCTTTGTCCCGTCGACTTTTTTGATGACAATTTCTTTCTCATCAGAAGAAGTCCAAGTAGCATCGCCATCCATTTTATGGATGCGGATTTTGTGTTTTTTACCACTTCCGATGGAAACCATATTGGCATCATCGTCATAAAATACATTTATTGGGTCAATGGGTCCGTCAGAATTGCTGTTGTAATTGCTGCTGAAGCTTTCTCCTTTGGAGCTTTTACCGCTAATTTGAATGCTTACTTCAATAATTTCTTTGGCGTCGTTGCGAACGGTGGTATAACTGAAATCAATGTCATCGGCAGCTAGGTCCTTTTTCATTTTGTCCAGTTGGTCATCCGTAGTGTTCTTGTCGATGATGAGTTCGACAGTTTTGTCCTTAAAAAGCATATCGTCCACATTAGGTTCGGCATAGGTATAGACCGTTTCCGTAGCAAAACTTACCAAGAACAGACCCAATAGGGGGAGGATCAACAAGGTTTTGAATGCATTACTTTTTTTCGATTGATTTTGATTTAACATGACTATTCGTTTTTTGATTAATGAATTGTAAAATGAATTTGTTAATTGATATCCGGGTTGTTCCACGGCTTGTTTAAGCATGAGGTACTGATAGGCTTTTTTATCGGATGTGCTTTTTATGGCGAAATGATCGGCCAGGTATTCCAAGTTTTGACTTACCGCCAATTTGTACAACCACAGTAGGGGATTAAACCAGAAAATAATCTTTAATACTTCCAAGAACAAAATGTCCAACGAGTGCAATTGTCGGGCATGCACTTTTTCGTGTTCCAAAATGGTCTTTAATTCATCCGAAGCAAAAATGCGCGGGTTATAAAAAATGTAGTTGAAAAAAGAAAATGGATTTATTTTCTTTTGGGTTTCAATATGTAAAAAGGTGGATTCCCTCCAAATCACAGCATCGTTCGCCAATGATTTTAATTGACTCAGACGGAGTATAAATCGAATCAATAGGAAGGTTGTTACAATAAGGTATAGACCAATAACCATATTTTCGGTGGACCAAATACTTTGTATGGTTTGGGTGGTAGATGTGGAGCCGATGTTCACGGCATCCAAAAATTCTGGTTTTTCCCTCACCACGGTTCTTTTGATTTTAATCAAAGGAAATAACAAGGATAGGACAAGACCAGATAACAAGAACAAACGGTTTTGGGCAAACAAGGTGTCACGTCTTAAGAATAAAAAGTACACAGCCAAGAATCCACCGAGAATTGCTGCCGATTTTAATAGATATATAAGTATAGCTTCCATTACTTTTTCTTTTCAATAAGATCTATGATCTCTTTTAATTCACTAATGGATATTTTTTCCTCTTGGGCAAAGTGCGAGACCAAGCTCTTGTAAGAGTCATTGTAATAATCCACAATGGCCGTGTTCACGTATTTTTTTCGGTATTGCTCCTTGCTCACAACAGGGAAATAGCGATGAGTGTTCCCAAACGCTTCGTGGTCCACGAAACCCTTTTCCTGTAAATTCCTTACAATGGTGGATAAGGTATTGTAATGAGGTTTTTCACCTTCAATCTCCTCTAAAATTTCTTTTACAAAAGCTTTGTTCAGCTTCCAGAGGATTTTCATGATTTCCTCTTCCTTATTGGTTAATTTTTGCATGATGAATCGAATATGGGACCAAACATAATACTATTGTTATAGTTAAACAACTATTTTTGTAGTTTATTAACTATTTTTATAGTTTTTATTTTTCAGCTTCCATGCATGCAGGAGTAAATCTTCCTTTATCTTTATGCCAAAATTTACTTTTTGGGAAATCTACTCTTTATTGTTTTAGGGCTTGTACTGTTGATTGCAGGGGGAAATTGGTTGTTGAAATCGGCCGTGGCGTTATCCCTGCGTTTGTTTATTCCTAAAATTGTGATTGGGATGACGGTGGTGTCCTTTGCCACCTCTGCTCCTGAACTTATTGTAAGTGTAAAAGCGGCTTTGGATGGATTTCCCGATCTGGCTCTGGGCAATGTCGTGGGTTCCAATATTGCCAATTTAGCCTTGGTGTTGGCCATTACCGTTATTTTGGGGAGTATTGATGTACGAAAAAGTTTTTATACTACCGATTGGCCCGTGATGATGTTGGCCTCATTGGTGTTTTTTGGCTTTATTTATTTCGATGGAGTACTTCAGCAATACGAAGGAATAATTTTGGTGACCATGTTGTTTGCCTTTTTGATTTATCTATTGCGATTTCAAAAAACAGCAGTGGAGGATGAAATGCCCGAAGATGATGTGCCCTTGCCATTATATAAAATTGTATTGTATTTGGGTATTGGTGGAACGGCCCTTTGGGGTGGTTCCGAACTACTGATTGATGGTGCGGTGGGCATGGCCTCTGCTTTTGGTGTAAGCGACCGCGTGATTGGAATTACCGTGGTTTCGGTAGGAACCAGTATTCCTGAACTGGCAGCTTCGGTTATCGCCGTTATCAAAAAGGAAAAAGCGATTTCGTTGGGCAATTTGATCGGTTCCAATATTTTCAACCTATTGGCCGTATTGGGCATTACCTCCATCATAACACCGATTACGGTTATGGATCAAGGTCTTTTGAAAAGTGATATCTTCTGGATGTTAGGTATCTCTTTCTTGATATTTCCCTTGGTTTTCTTTCCAAGGGGATTGCGATTGGGCTGGAGAGATGGAATAGTGCTTTTAACGGTTTATGCGGTGTTTGTTTATATGACCATAAAATAAAAACCGCCCCTTAAAAGCGGGACGGTTTCCATCTATAATCAACAACTAATTTATTTACGCGATTACACTTTTGCGGATTTTACTGTCTTAACAATTACAGCCGCAACTTTGTATGGGTCAGCGTTAGAAGCAGGTCTTCTGTCTTCCAACCAACCTTTCCATCCTTTTTCAACGGTCATGATAGGAATACGGATAGAAGCTCCTCTATCAGAAACACCATAGCTGAAATCGGAAATAGAAGCGGTTTCGTGCTTACCTGTCAAACGCTCATCATTGTACTCACCGTAAACAGCAATGTGCTCAGCAGTAACAGGACGGAATGCTTCACATACTTTTTCGTATGTTTCTTTAGATCCACAAGTTCTCAACAAAGTGTTGGAGAAGTTGGCGTGCATACCAGAACCGTTCCAATCACCTTTGATAGGTTTTGGGTGGTACTCGATATAATAACCGTAGCTTTCGGTCAATCTTTGCAACATGTAACGGGCAACCCAGATTTCGTCACCTGCTTTTTTGGCTCCTTTGGCGAACAATTGGAATTCCCACTGTCCGGCAGCAACCTCTTGGTTTATTCCTTCAAATTGAAGACCGGCATCCAAACATAGATCAGCGTGCTCTTCCACCAAATCTCTACCCCAAGTGTTTCTTCCACCTACGGAACAGTAGTATAGACCTTGAGGTCCAGGATAACCACCTACAGGGAAACCAAGTGGCAACTGTGTTGCAGTGTCCATGATAAAGTATTCTTGTTCAAATCCAAACCAAAAGTCATCGTCCTCGTCATCAATGGTAGCTCTTGAATTGCTCACGTGTGGAGTTCCATCAGGATTCAATACCTCTGTCATAACCAAGTAACCATTTCTTCTAGCGGGGTCTGGATATATGGCAACCGGTTTTAGCAAGCAGTCAGAAGAGCCTCCTTCAGCCTGTTTGGTGGATGAACCATCAAAGGACCAAGTTGGGCAATCTTCCAATTTACCGCTAAAATCTTCTTCAATTCTGGTTTTACTTCTAATGTTGGCTGTTGGCTCATAACCATCCAACCATAGATACTCTAATTTAGATTTGCTCATAATTCTGGTAGTTAATCGTTCTCAATTTTGTGATTAACAAAAATAGGTTTTTCATTTAATTATCAATGTTTTGTAGGGGTAAAATCACAAACTCACTCTTATTATTTATATTACCCCTGTTTTCGTTGGGGTTGAATGAAAAAAAAGTAATTTTTGCAGGTTATATTATTAAATTGTTAATTGTAGATTTGTTTTTTTAAACACAATGTAAATGCCAAAAAATAGATTTCAGGCTTTGGCAGAAAGTCGCAATAGAGATCACAAAAGTATCAACGAATCAGGTCGTAGGTCGGACCTCTTCGGGAAGCATGTATTTAACGAGGATAAAATGCTTCAATTTTTAACAAGTGAAGCCTATGATAAGGTTAAATCTGCCATTTTTCAGGGTACCAAAATCGACCGAAAAATAGCAGATCAGGTAGCCGAAGGAATGAAAGCATGGGCGCTGTCCATGGGAGCTACGCACTACACCCACTGGTTCCAACCCCTGACTGGGGCAACAGCCGAAAAGCACGATGCTTTCTTCGATATTCTGCCCAATGGCAAAGCGATGGAAAAATTTGGAGGAGGTCAATTGGTGCAACAAGAACCCGATGCTTCCAGCTTTCCCAGTGGTGGTATCCGAAACACTTTTGAAGCTCGTGGCTACACGGCATGGGACCCAACCTCACCAGCTTTTGTTTATAAGACCACGCTGTGTATCCCGACCATATTTGTGGCATACACAGGAGAAGCCTTGGATAATAAAGCACCTTTGCTAAGGGCACTGCATGCCGTAGATCAAGCAGCAACTTCGGTGGCGCAGTATTTCGATAAAAACGTACGTAAGGTACATGCTACCCTGGGTTGGGAACAAGAGTACTTTTTGGTAGATAAATCCTTGATAAATTCCCGGTTGGATATTTCAGTAACGGGAAGAACCTTGGTCGGAAGTTTTTCGGCCAAAGGACAACAATTGGACGATCACTATTTTGGGGTGATTCCTCCACGTGTTCTCGCTTTTATGAGCGAACTGGAAATGGAATGTACCCAATTGGGGATTCCGGTAAAAACCCGTCATAATGAAGTTGCTCCCAACCAATTTGAATTGGCACCGGTTTTTGAGGAAGCCAACCTTTCCGTAGATCACAATCTATTGTTGATGGATGTGATGGAGGAAATTGCCGACCGTCACAATTTTGCGGTGCTTTTTCATGAAAAACCGTTCGCCGGCATTAACGGTTCGGGGAAACACAACAATTGGTCGTTGGCCACGGATACTGGGGTAAACTTGCTCAGTCCGGGAACAACACCCATGAAAAACCTTCAGTTTTTGACCTTCTTTGTAAATACTATTAAAGCGGTGGATACGTATGAGGAACTGCTGCGTGCCTCCATTGCTTCAGCAAGTAATGATCATAGATTGGGTGCCAATGAGGCGCCACCACCTATTATTTCCATATTTATTGGTGAGCAGCTGAATGATGTGTTGGATGAATTGGAAGGAGTTTCCAAAGGAAAACTATCGCCAGAGGAAAAAACAGAATTGAAATTGAATGTGGTGGGTAAAATTCCTGAAATTTTACTCGACAATACCGATAGAAACCGAACTTCTCCCTTTGCATTTACAGGAAATAAGTTCGAAATGAGAGGGGTGGGGGCCAAGATGAACTGTGCCAAGCCAATGACCATGCTCAACACCATCATGGCCAAGCAACTCACCGATTTTAAAAAGGAGGTGGATATATTGATCGATAAGAAAAAGTTGAAGAAGGACGAAGCAGTCTTCAACGTGTTGCGTGAATATATCAAAACTTCCAAACGCATCCGATTTGAAGGAGACGGGTATGGCATAGAATGGCAGGAAGAGGCGAGAAGACGTAAGTTGAGTTTCAACAAAAACACACCGGAGGCGCTACAGGTAATTACATCCAAAGAAAGTATAGCACTTTTCAAGGAGATGGACGTGATGAGCGAAGTAGAGCTCAAAGCGCACCAAGAAGTGGAATTGGGCGCCTATATTTTCCATATTCAAATTGAGGGAAGAATTTTGGGAGAGATGGTGTACAACCACATTATCCCAGCAGCGATAAAATACCAAAACCTGTTGTTGGAGAACATTCAAGGTTTGAAGGATGTTTACGGGGCGGCCCACAAAAAAGTGGCCGAAAGCCAGTTGAATATTTTGGAACAAGTGGGTGAGCACATTGTCGAAATCAAAAAACTGACCGATGAAATGGCCGATGCCCGCAAGCGGGCCAATGGTATGCAATTGAGCAATAAAAAGGCCCAAGCCTATTGCAATAATGTTAAACCCTTTTTCGACAAGATCAGGGAACATTCCGATGCCTTGGAAAAGTTGATTGCTGACGAATTTTGGCCATTTACCAAATACAGGGAAATCCTTTTTTCAAAATAGAATTGGATTCCCTATTCTAAAACACGGAAAGCATATCGATAATTTGATGGCTTTCCGTTATTTTTGCGCAAACATTTCATATGTCGTCGGATACCAGTAAAAGATATGCCCAAAGAGGTGTTTCAGCTTCCAAAGAAGATGTGCACAATGCCATCAAGAATATAGACAAAGGACTTTTTCCAAAAGCGTTCTGTAAAATTGTGCCCGATTATTTAACGGGTAGCGAAGACCATTGTTTGGTAATGCATGCCGATGGAGCAGGTACAAAATCTTCCTTGGCGTATATGTATTGGAAAGAAACTGGCGATATTTCGGTGTGGAAGGGCATTGCGCAAGATGCTTTGATCATGAATGTGGACGACCTTATTTGTGTGGGAGCTACAGACAACATCATGCTTTCCTCTACCATAGGTCGAAATAAAAATTTGATTCCCGGTGAGGTGATTTCTGCCATCATCAACGGAACGGAAGAATTGATTTCCGATTTATCCGACCACGGTATAAGTATTCGTTCCACAGGGGGTGAAACTGCAGATGTTGGGGATTTGGTGCGAACCATTATTGTGGATTCCACGGTTACGGCCAGAATGGAACGCAAAAATGTGATTGACAATGCCAATATCAAAGCTGGTGATGTTATCGTTGGTTTGGCCTCTTTCGGTAAAGCCACTTATGAAACGGAATACAATGGAGGAATGGGGAGTAACGGATTGACCTCTGCCCGACACGATGTTTTTGGTAAATATCTAGCTGAAAAATACCCAGAAAGCTTTGATGCTTCCGTACCTGATGATTTGGTCTATTCTGGGGGCACAAAATTAACCGATTCCGTTCCAGGTTCACCTTTGGATGCCGGAAAATTGGTGTTATCACCAACCCGGACCTATGCGCCCATCATCAAAAAAATCCTCGAAAAATATACTTCGGTTAACATTCACGGCATGGTGCATTGCAGTGGAGGTGCCCAAACCAAAATCCTTCATTTTGTGGATGCCTTGCACATTATCAAAGACAATATGTTCTCCATTCCACCTTTGTTCAAATTAATTCAGGAGCAATCAGGTACCGATTGGAAGGAAATGTACCAAGTGTTCAACTGTGGACACCGCATGGAATTGTATGTAACTGAGGAGGTTGCAGAGGATATAATTTCTATTTCAAAAAGTTTTAATGTAGATGCTCAAATTGTTGGCCGCGTAGCGGCTTCAGCAACCAAAAAACTGACCATTACTAGCGAGTACGGTAAGTTTGAATATTAGCATACGATTTGTTCCAAAATAGCGTTTAATAATATAAACCCTACGCTATGGAAAGAAAGGAATTTTTAAGGAGCTTAGGCGCCGGTGCTGCTTTTGCCCTAACATTTCCCTGTTTGCAAGGATGTTCCAAAGATGATCCCGAAGGAAATTTAGTGGAACAACCTACCAGTGTTGACTTTACCGTTGACCTTACTTCGAATGAAGCTGCCAACCTTGCCAATAATGGCGGATTTATCCTGAAAAATTTAGTGGTGATTGCCAAAAACTTAGAAGGCAATTTTATCGCAGCCACCCAAGTTTGTAGTCATGAATCATATGATCAAGTACGATTTGTAAATCAAAGTGGCGGAATCTTCTTTTGTGGAGTTCATGGATCGCGATTCGCTCAAGATGGAACACCCTTGAACCAAGTTGATAATGCCGCAGCGAAGCCCATAAAGGTGTACAACACCGAACTCAACGGAAATATGTTGAGAATTTTTGAATAAGCATAGTTCCCTTAAAATAATGAAGCAGTTCCTCACTATAGTATGTGTTCTTTGTATTGGAATAATGCAAGGGCAAGAATCCCAAGGTACTTTTGCAGACGCCTTGGCTCAGGCTGAAGCCGAAAACAAACCTATTATCCTCATTTTTTCAGGTTCGGATTGGTGCGCTCCTTGCATCAAACTTAAAAAGCACATTTTCGACACCGAGGAATTTAAAAGCTATGCAGCGGACCATTATGTTATGTATGTTGCAGATTTCCCCAGAAAAAAAGCAAACCAACTTCCCGAAGAACAAATGGGTATCAACAAAACCTTGGCGGCTAAATACAATCAAAAAGGGTATTTCCCATTGGTTGTAGTATTGGATAAAAATGAAAAGGTTTTGGGAGAAACTGGGTTTGTGGCGCGAACCTCCCCTGAAAAATATATAAAAAAGCTTAACGCATTTATAAAATGAAATCTCAATTTGCCCTATTGTTCAGCTTGTTTTGTTCGCTATCCTTTGGGCAATCCAGAGAAGACTATGTCACTGTAAAACGTACCCTAAAACTGATGGGTACCCGATTTGAAATTACTGTAGTGGCCCAAACGGAAGAAATTGGATATATCAACATTGATTTGGCCGTTTCCGAAATTACACGAATAGAAAAGATTATTTCTTCATGGGATAAAGAGTCCGAAACTTCCCTAATTAATGCAAATGCAGGAATCAAACCCGTAAAAGTGAGTCCAGAGTTATTTCAACTGATTGAAAGGGCCATTAAAATCTCGGAAATCACGGACGGGGCATTCGATATTACCTATGCGTCCATGGATAATATCTGGAGATTTGATGGAAGTATGGATAAAATGCCCAGTGAGTCCGAAATAAAAAATTCAGTGTCTAAAATTGGGTTCCAGAAAATTATTTTGAATGGTGATGAGCAAACGGTGTATTTGCCAGAAACGGGCATGCGTATTGGTTTTGGTGCCATTGGAAAAGGCTATGCGGCCGATAGGGCCAAATCGCTGCTCATTTCGAAAGGTGTGCCGGGAGGTATCATCAATGCATCGGGTGATTTGACCACTTGGGGAACCAAGGCTACAGGTGAAAAATGGTTGGTGGGAATAGCCAACCCTTTGAGCAAGGATAAGGTGTTTAGTTGGCTGCCGGTTGTGGAATCTTCTGTAGCTACATCAGGCAATTATGAAAAGTATCTCATTTTAAATGATAAAAAGTACTCCCATATTATTGATCCCAGAACCGGTTATCCAACAACGGGAATTAGCAGTGTTTCCATTTTTGCCAATCAAGCAGAATTGTGCGATGCTTTGGCCACGGCCGTTTTTATTATGGGAAAGGATGTTGGTCTGCATATGATAAATCAAATTGATGGGGTAGAGGCTGTGATTGTGGATGAAAAAAACAAAATTCACAAGAGCAGTGGGATAATGCTCGATTCGAATCCGTAAATTTAAGATATGCGAAAACCTCTTTTTTTACTGCTGGTTTTAATGGCTTCAAGTTCATGTGTTGCCGTTCGGGAATACGATAAGGTGTACTTGAACGATGAGGAAATGCAATTGAGTGCGAGACCTTGTGAGCGTTTTGAAACCAATTTTCATTTGTACCGCGAGGGTTCATCTGGTGCCAATGGGGGTAAAACAGGAGGAGGTTGTGGATGCAATTAATACCCCGAACCATTTCAAAATGAATCAACCATCCAAAATAGTTGGCTTCTTCCTTATTTTCATCACTTTAGTGGTGGCTACTACTGGTCATGCTCAAGACAATTCCTATACAAAAAGGGTTTTAGAGACCAGCGAAGTGGATATGTTGTTCAGTTATTATTCCCAAGATGGGAATAATGCAGCGGTAACTGGTGGTGAAGGAACCGAAGAATTAACGGACATTACTTCAACCATAGTATTGCGAACCCCTCTGAATGCAAATGATATTTTGACGGTTGACGTGGGGTTGTCCGCATATACCTCGGCATCTTCCAGTAATGTGAATCCTTTGGATGGGGGGCCGTCGGTATCACCGTTTGATGCCTCAACTGGAGAATCCAGAAAGGATATGTTGGTGTATTTCAACCCAAAATACCAACACAGTTCCGAAGACAGAAATAAAATCTGGAGCGCCAATGCCTATGTGTCGTCAGAGTACGATTATTTTTCCATTGGAATTGGTGGTAGTTACACACGCTTGTTCAACGAAAGAAACACAGAGGTAACCCTGAGCGGCAATGTATTTTTGGACAAATGGAATGCCATTTATCCCATTGAATTACGAGAAGGTTTTTTTGATGACCGCATTTCGGGAAATGGGACCTATACTCCCATGTTTACTGAATTTGATGAAGAAACAAGAAACTCTTATTCCCTTTCCATGAGTTTTTCCCAGATTTTGGGCAGAAAATTGCAGGGAGCACTTTTTGTGGATGTAGTTTCGCAAAATGGCTTGTTGAGTACGCCATTTCAAAGAGTGTATTTTTCGGATACCGAAGATTTTTTTATTGATGATTTTCAGTTGGCGGATGACGTGGAGCAACTGCCCGATAGTCGGTTCAAGGTGCCTTTTGGTGGACGTTTGAATTACTACCTTAATGATTTGATGGCCTTGCGTACCTATTACAGGTTTTATTGGGATGATTGGGGCATTACGTCACATACCGCCAATATTGAAATGCCCGTAAGAGTAACGGACAAGTTTTTGGTCTATCCCACTTATCGCTATTATACCCAAACCGCTGCAGATTATTATTATGATAAAGGGCAGCTGCAATCCAACTACGAATTTTATACCTCGGACCACGATTTGTCCAAATTCATTGGGCACCAATATGGAATTGGAGTGCAGTACAAAGACATTTTTACTCAAGCTAAAGTGTTAAGTTTTGGGCTAAAGACCATCGACCTGCGCTTTAACCAATATGATAGAAGTGATGGCCTTAATGCTTTTATCGTTACCCTTGGAACTACTTTTGTGGGAAACTAACCCATTTTATTCCAAAGTAAATCCAACTAAAAAATCGTAAATTCGCATTCTTAAGGAGGATAGATTTATGCTAGATAAACTCAATATCGTAAAACAACGTTTTGATGAGGTTTCAGACCTTATTATTCAACCCGATGTAATCTCGGACCAAAAGCGATACATCCAGTTGAATAAGGAATACAAGGACCTTAAGGTGCTTGCCGATAAGCGTAATGAGTATATAGAATTGACCAATAATATTGCCGAGGCCGAAGAAATTATTGCAGATGGAAGTGATGCCGAAATGCTTGAAATGGCCAAAATGCAATTGGATGAAGCCAAAAGTGCCATGCCCAAATTGGAAGATGAAATCAAATTTTTGCTGATTCCAAAAGACCCCGAAGATGCCAAGGATGTGGTAATGGAAATCCGCGCTGGTACGGGTGGGGACGAAGCTAGTATTTTTGCTGGTGACCTTTTTCGAATGTATACCAAATATTGTGAATCTAAAGGCTGGAGAACCAATGTTATTGACTTAAGTGAGGGAACCAGTGGAGGTTACAAAGAAATCCATTTTGAGGTTTCTGGCGAAGATGTGTACGGAACCCTTAAGTTTGAAGCAGGGGTACACCGTGTACAAAGGGTACCTCAAACAGAAACCCAAGGTAGGGTGCATACCAGTGCCGCAACCGTTATGGTGATTCCGGAAGCCGAAGAATTTGATGTGCAGATAGATCCAAAAGATGTACGAATCGATTATTTCTGTTCCTCTGGACCGGGAGGTCAGTCGGTGAACACGACATATTCCGCGGTTCGTTTAACGCACGTTCCAACAGGACTGGTGGCGCAATGTCAGGATGAGAAATCACAGCACAAAAACAAGGACAAGGCCTTTAAGGTACTTCGTGCTCGTTTGTACGATATGGAATTGGCCAAAAAGCAAGCGGAAGATGCTGCCAAGCGAAATTCGCAGGTAAGCAGTGGTGACCGTTCCGCTAAAATTAGAACCTATAACTATCCTCAAGGAAGGGTGACCGACCATAGAATTGGTTTGACCCTTTACGATTTGCAAAACATCATGAATGGGGATATTCAAAAAATAATCGACGAACTTATGTTGGTGGAAAACACGGAAAAACTGAAAGAGGCTTCAGAAATTTTCTAAATAAGTTCGAGGCGTCGAGAACCATCAAAAATGAAGATAGAGCACTTAGTTTCCCAAATACGTCAAAAAAAATCGTTTCTCTGTGTGGGATTGGATACGGATTTGGAAAAGATTCCTACGCATTTATTGCAGGAAGAGGACCCCATATTTGCTTTCAATAAGGCCATTATCGATGCTACACATGAGTATTGTGTAGCTTACAAACCCAATATTGCATTTTACGAAGCCTATGGTTTGGATGGATGGAAGTCTTTGGAGCGAACCATGGTGTATTTGAATGAAAATTACCCTGAGATGTTCACCATTGCCGATGCCAAACGTGGGGATATTGGGAATACCTCTACGCGTTATGCAAAAGCATTTTTCGAAACCTTGAATTTTGATTCCATTACTATTGCACCGTATATGGGCAAGGATTCTGTGGAACCTTTTTTGAAATTTGAAGATAAGCACACCATTTTGTTGGCACTGACGTCTAACCAAGGCGCCTTCGATTTTCAGACCAAAAATGTGGAGGGGCATGAATTGTACAAAGAAGTGCTCACCGTTTCCAAAACCTATAAAGGTTCGGAACGATTGATGTACGTGGTGGGCGCTACAAAAGCTACCTATTTAAAGGATATCCGTGAAATTGTACCCGAAAGCTTTTTATTGGTTCCTGGAGTGGGCGCCCAGGGTGGCAGTCTTGAAGAAGTGTGCAAATATGGAATCACCAAAGATGTAGGTTTGTTGGTAAATTCTTCGCGAGGTATTTTGTATGCTTCAGCGCAGGAAGATTTTGCCGAAGCGGCTTCAAATAAGGCAAAAGAAATCCAGCAGCAAATGGCTGCGGAACTTGCAAAGTTGTAAAAATCTTACGCTAGGCTTTCAAGTGTTTTCTTAAAGCTTTCTGCTTTTCTATTGAAAAATTCACCCAATTTGGAATCCTTACCAGATACACTGGCAGCCTTTTCCAAAAAGTTGTTGTACATCACTTCCAAAACAACGGCCGGTTGACTAATATTTGTGATTGGAGTAACGGCACCTACTTTACAATATTGATTTTTCATAGCTCTCAAGATTTGTTATTACAAAGATACGTTCAAATCGCGATGATGGACTACGGCCTATTGGGGTATACGTCTATAAATCAGGTAATTTATCTAAAATTTAACGTATTGAATGCGTTTTCGTCATTTATAGCACATTTTTTTAAAAATAATTTAACTTGCCTTTAATAAGGTAGCAAGCTCCCTAAGGTAAATATCATGAGAAAACTAATATGGATTTTATGGCTGATGGGTTGTCTTAATATTTCCGCACAGAATGCGAGTTGCAATTGTTGTTCGGATAATCATAAGGCATTTGATTTTTGGGTTGGTGAATGGGATGTGGTCAACACCAATACCGGAGCTCCGTCAGGAAAAAGTATTATTAAAAAAGATGAAGGCGGGTGTATTATTCGCGAAAATTGGACCAGTATTGCCACAGCAGGGTATACCGGAACCAGTCTGAATTTTTATAATACCCAAACCCAAAAATGGGAACAGCTTTGGGTAGATAACACCGGGGCCGTTTTAAAACTGAAGGGAAATCGCGAAGGTGACCAAATGATTTTGACTTCAGACCCTTTTGAAAAGGATGGTAAAAAATTCAGAAATCGAATTAGCTGGACCAAGAATAAAGATGGAACGGTTCGGCAACTTTGGGAAGTGTTGCAAGAGGGAAAAGAAACTATAATAGCTTTTGATGGATTATATCGAAGAGCAGAAATAAAAAAAGCCGGTAACTAACCGGCTTTTAACTAACTAACTCAAAAAAATGCTAACTCAGATAACTTATACAAAATTCAAGTTTAAAGACCTGATATAGGTTAATTAAACTTTAGGAATTTGTTATAATTACTCTAATTTATTGATTTTATAACGCATTAACACTAAAGTTATTGCATTTTTTTGAAAAAATTATGATTAATCTTGCAGAGCAAACACTTTTTTTAACAAATCTGTTGATCGAGACGAAACTTTTGTCCTAATTTCTTTCTCTTCTACCGCTATCATGGTGTAGACTCCTTTCAAGGCTTCATTGGTGGTATAATCGGTTAAATCTGGGTTTACATTATTGGTCAAAGGCAAACTATTGTACTTGGTAATAATGCTGTTCCAAATTTGGTCAGCACCCACTTTTTGGAATGAATTTTTAATAATTGGATTGAATTTATTGTATAACTGAGTTTGGGTAGATCGCTCCAAATATTGAGTCGCGGCATTGTCTTCACCCAACAAAATCTGTTTGGCATCATTAAAAGTGATGCCTTTTACGGCATCAACAAAAATCGGAGTTGCTTCGCCCACTGCATCTTCAGCAGCACGGTTAATGATTTTTAAACCTTCGTCTGCCAAGCTGGACAGTCCAACATCGCGCAGCGTCTTGTCAACCTTTTGTAGTTCTTCAGGAAGGAGAATTTTTACCAACTCATTCTTGTAAAATCCATTTTCGGTGGTGAGTTTGTTCACTTGTTTTTCAATACCAAGGTTTAAGGCTTCACGTAGTCCTTGGGCAATTTGGTCGTTTCCAATTCCTGAAGGGCCTTGCGGTAATTGGTTTACAACTTGTTGTAGTTCCGTACATCCCACAATTTGGAATGCCAAAATGCATAGCAATAATCTTTTCATGGTTAAATCGTATTTGGGTATAATCGAAGGGCAAACTACATAAATTATGCCCAACTTCTCAAAAGATTTAGGTGAAACCCAAATTTTTAGTTCGTCAATCTTAGTTTCTGAATTGAAATCAATGGCTATCTCAGTTCAAAAACCCAACCCGTTTTAGCGGTAATTTTCAAAGGTTGGTCTAAAGAGTATTCTTTCCCGTTAATGATGTTCATCCCTTTGCTATGATTTTTAATTCCCTCTGAAAAACGGCCTAAATCAATGCTTTGGTCCTTAGTGGAATTGTTCAACACAATCATTACTGTTTCGTCGGGCAGATACCTGAAATAAACATAAACATTATCTTGGGGTGCGAAGTGCAAGGTTTTTCCTTGGTGTATTGCCTTACTGCCTTTTCGCCAGTTCAATAATTTTTTGGAGAAATCGAAATACGCATTCTGAAGATCGGTTCGTCCAGATGAAACAAAGGCATTTTGTGCATCACCTTCCCACCCTCCAGGAAAATCCCGTCGAATATCACCATCACCTTTGCCTTTGTCTCCTAGCATTCCGATTTCATCGCCATAATATATTTGAGGTATGCCACGCAGGGTCATGATTAAAGTAAGAGCCAACTTGTATTTTTCAACATCACCATCAAATTCTTGGTTGATTCGGTTCACATCGTGATTCCCCATCTTGATCAAAACATTATTGATATTCGGATACAGAAAATCCTTGGTCAAGTGGTCGTACACCTTGAAAACTCCATCTCCCCAATTTTGCTCATCCTGTTTAAATACATGTGGTAAAATATCGTGCAACGGAAAATCCATTACACTGGGCAAATTGGAATTAAATCCTTGAATGGCTCCAATTTTACTGTCTTTTTGCCAGTAGGCAATATGGGCAGTTTCATGCATGAAAATTTCCCCAACAATGTTAAGGTTGGGGTACTCGGCCATCACCCGTGTTACCCATTCTGTAATGCCCTCTTTATCGTTGTAAGGATAGGTGTCCACACGCATTCCATCCAAATCACCGCTTTCAATCCACCAAATGGCATTCTGAACTAAATAATCGATGACCATGGGATTGCTCTCATTCATATCGGGCATGGTGTAATCAAACCAGCCGTCCATATTACCTTTTGCGTCCACTTTGGAGGCGTAGGGGTCGAATTGACTGGTCTGTATGTAGTTGCTTCTTTGAAACCCATTTTCACCACCTTCCCAATAATGTACCCAGTTTTGGTCTGGTGGGTCTTGAATCAACCAATGGCTCAATCCCCAATGGTTGGGCACAAAATCCATGATATGTTTCATGTCACGCTGATGCAGCTCGGCCGATAATTTTGAAAAATCTTCATTGGAACCATATCGAGGATCTATTTGATACAAGTCACTGCTAGCATATCCGTGATAGGAATACACTTTCTCGTTATCTAAAGTTAGTGGTGTGCTCCAAAGTGTAGTGGCCCCCAATTCGTGAATGTAGTCCAAGTGGTCGATTACCCCTTGAATATCTCCCCCGTGACGACCACCTTGATGTTCGCGGTTTGCTTTTTCAATAGTGTTGGATGTTGAATCGTTGGATGGGTCTCCATTGGCAAATCGGTCGGGCATGATCAAATAGATCACATCGGAAGAATCGAATCCTTTGCGCTGGGCCGAACCTTCTTTTCTTTTTTTGAATTCATAATCCAATTTACTAACCGTTTTATTTCCTTTTTTAAAGGTTAGTTGCGCAACGCCGGGTAAAATATCTTTGGTATCCACGGTAATGAAAAGATAATTGGGGTTGGCTACCTTCACCACTTTTTTAACGGTGATGTCGTTGGAGAATTCAGGTTCCAGTTGGTTGATCTTGTCCCCATACACCAAAAGTTCCAAATCGGTGTTATTCATTTCCGTCCACCAATAAGGCGGTTCCACACGTTCAACTTGGGCAAAGGAAATACTACAAATAACAGTAAATAAAAAGGTTATAATGTTTTTCATGAGTAATCAGTATGATTTTACATGTTGGCGTTAGGAAAGTTCCATAGGGTTATCATTAACGAGTATCTTCATTGGAGATCCTTCATCAATGCTGAACGTTGGCCCTTCTTGTGAGACGGTTACCTTTACAATTCGGTTTCTGAAATTAATTTTGAAGGAATAGCTTTCCCATTGCTCCGGAATTTGCGGTCGGAAACTTAATTGGTTGTCCACAACGCGCATACCTCCGAAGCCTTCCACAATACTCATCCAAGTTCCTGCCATTGAGGTAATGTGCAATCCTTCTTCCACCTCTTTGTTGTAATCGTCCAAATCCAAACGAGAGGTACGTAAATAGAAGGTGTATGCTTGCTCCATACGCCCCAATTTTGCTGCTTGAACGGAATGCACGCATGGGGATAGTGAAGATTCATGAACGGTGAACGACTCGTAGAAATCGAAATGTTTTTCAAGCTCTGCTTGGCTAAAATGGTCTTCAAAAAAGTAGAACCCTTGCAAGGTATCTGCCTGCTTGATGTAAGGCGAACGTAAAATCCTATCCCAGCTCCAATGTTGGTTAATAGGGCGTTCCTTTTTGTCCAAATCGGCTACACGAACCAAATCCTTGTCCAAAAATCCGTCTTGTTGCAAATAAATGCCCAATTCTTTGGAGTAGGGGAAATACATGTGAGCAGCCACTTTTTTCCAAAGCCCGGTCTCGTCATTGGTCAATTTGGTTTTGTCCATCACCCTTTTGTAATCGGCAGGGTAGTGCTGTTGAACAAAAGCCAATTGCTCCAAGGCATATTCCAAACACCATTTGGCCAAATAGTTGGTGTACCAGTTGTTGTTGATATTGTTTTCGTATTCATTGGGTCCTGTTACGCCCAACATTACATATTTATTGCGGTTGGTGGACCAGTTGACGCGCTGTTGCCAAAAACGTGCGATGCCTATCAGCACTTCCAAGCCCATTTCTGGAATATAGGTGTAGTCTTGGGTGAATCGCGTATAATTAAATATGGCAAAAGCAATGGCACCATTTCTATGGATTTCTTCAAAGGTGATTTCCCATTCGTTATGGCACTCTTCTCCATTCATGGTCACCATCGGATACAAGGCAGCTCCATTGGTGAAGCCCAATTTTTGGGCATTTTCTATGGCTTTATCCAAATGGTTGTATCGATATTTTAAAAGTTTTCGGGCCACTTCTTGGTTTTTTGTAGCCATGTAGAAAGGAATGCAATAGGCTTCCGTATCCCAATAAGTGCTCCCCCCATATTTTTCACCGGTAAAACCTTTAGGTCCAATATTCAAACGTGAATCGGTGCCTGTATAGGTTTGGTTCAATTGAAAAATGTTAAAGCGAATTCCTTGTTGGGCTTTCACGTCACCTTCGATGGTAATGTCGCTCATTTCCCAAACTTGTGCCCAAGCTTTCTTTTGTTCCGCTAAAAGGGCATCAAACCCTAAAGCAGAAACTTCATTCAGTATAGTATTGGCCGCTTCGGTGAGCTTGTTTTCGTCATGGTTTCGGTCAACCGTATATCCACCAAACTTTATTAAGCTTACTTTTTCACCTTTGGTGACTTTTTGTGAAAACCTAAAACTGATAGAAAGTTCTTCTTCGAAAACAGCATCAGGAGTTGCTTTTTTGGTTTCGCCATAAATCAATTGTGCCTGCATAAAGGTGCACACCTTAAAATGGGTTTTCATGGTGTGCGATTCTATAAATGCTCTGTTTTTATCGGATGAAATTTCAGTGGTGTTCCAAAATTTATCGTCCCAATTGCTGTCTTCGTTGGTGATTCCTGCATCTAAATAAGGGCTGAATTCAATTTCCGCATCCACATTCAGTGGAGTGATTTCAAATTTTATGGCTCCGACTTCATCATGGGACAGACTTAAAAATCGAGTTGAAACCACTTCAATTTCGATATTGTTCTGAGTGGTGGCCACAAAACTTCTTTGGTACCACCCTTCTTTCATATTGAGTTCCCTTTTAAAGTTTTTAATATTGGAGCAGGTTGCCAAATCAAGTGCTTCTCCATTGATGGTCACATCGATGCCAATCCAATTGGGTGCGTTCAGTACTTTGGCGAAATATTCTGGGTATCCATTTTTCCACCATCCCACTCGTGTTTTGTCGGGATAGTAAACGCCTGCGATATAACTACCTTGAAAGGTGGCTCCTGAGTAGGATTCTTCAAAATTGGCACGTTGGCCCATGGCTCCGTTTCCAATGCTAAATAGACTTTCGGAGGATTTAACACGATCCTTATCGAAACCTTCTTCGATAATGCACCAGGGATTCGGTTGTATGTAGTCTTGATTCATTTTAGGAATGATTGATGTGTTACTTGTTCTTCAGTGTGTGTTTATTGTTTTGTTTTTGTGTGGTTTACCAGCTTTGAAAGTATGAATTTCAATTAAATTGTAGCGGGTTCATCATCAATATCTTGTACTCGAGACACCAATAGCGCAGCAATGATGAATGCCACGCCACTTGTCATTAAGGCGTAAATAGGTTTTCCGCCATATAGGTATTGCACCATGGGTCCACCGATAAAGGCGTTTACGATTTGGGGAATCACAATAAAAAAGTTGAAAATTCCCATATAAACTCCCATTTTTCGAGCTGGAATGGCACCCGCCAAAATTGCATAGGGCATGGCCAAAATACTGGCCCATGCGATACCGATTCCAATCATGGAAAGAATCAACCAATTTTCATCGGGCATGATGTAAATGGACAGAAATCCGAAAGCTCCGATAATCAAGGAAATGGTATGGGTCTTTTTTCGTCCCACTTTTTTAGCAATGGTTGGCAGAAAAAATGCAAAAACAGCAGAAACTCCATTGTAAACTCCAAAAAGGATGCCTACCCAGTCACCGGCATCTTGATAGGCTGCACTTTGACTGTTGTTGGGGTCCAATCCATAAATATGTTCCGCAATAGCGGGGGTGGTAAATACCCAAAGCCCAAAAAGTCCGAACCAAGAAAAGAACTGTACCCAGCTCAATTGGCGCATGGTCAATGGCATCTTCGCAAAATCAGTAAAGATGTCCAACAGCCCACCAGTTGATTTTTCGGCTTCTGAATTTTCTTCAGCGGCGTTCAATTGTGCCATTTCCTCTGGGGAATACTCCTTAGTGGTGAAAACGGTCACAGCAACACTGATAATCAATACCAATGCTCCAATAATAAAAGAAAGTAAAAGGTTTAATGGCACTTCACCTGCGGCGGCAACATTGCTAATGCCTACCCAATTGGTTAAGGCATAGGGTAACCAAGAACCGATTACGGCACCAATTCCGATAAGCACGGTTTGCACACTGTAGCCTAGGGTGCGTTGGTCAGATGGTAACATATCCGCAATCAAAGCCCTAAAGGGCTCCATGGCAATATTGAAAGACGCATCCATAACCATGAGCATACCAGCTCCCACCCAGAGTGAGGGCATAATGGCAATAAACATATCCGCATTGGGCATTAAAACAAGTCCTAAGGAAGCCAGGAGAGCACCCGTTAAGAAAAAGGGACGTCTACGACCTAATCGTGTCCAAGTTTTATCGCTGTAATGACCAACAATGGGTTGAATGATAAGTCCGGTGAGCGGTGCAACAATCCAGAACCAAGAAAGTTCGTGCACATCGGCACCGAAACTTTGAAGTATTCTACTGGCATTGGCATTTTGGAGGGCAAAGCCCATTTGAATTCCCAGAAATCCAAAACTGAGGTTCCAGATTTCCCAGAAACTTAATCTACGCTTTTGAAACATTGTGATTGGTGTTTGGTTCACAATCGGAACAGTTTTAACCGTTCCATAATTTACTTGGGAGGTAAAATATAAGCGTTGATAGGGACAAAGATAGTTGTTTTTAAAATATCTCTCCCAAATTTATTTTTTGTGGACCACATGATTTAGTGTGGAATCCCGAATTATGAGCTCCGTTTTTACCACTTGGGTGGTATATGGAGTTTCCTCACCATTATCCATTTGTTCTAAACGATTGATAAGGGTTTGTGCGGCAATTTCACCCATCTGGAACCCATGTTGGCTTACCGTGGTTAAGTGTGGACGAGCATATTTGGATAAAATTCCATCGGAAAAACCTATTACCGAAAGTGCCTCGGGAACATCCAATCCACGAAGACGGGCCACATTTAAGGCGGTAACCGCATAGATTTCGTTGACCCCGAAAATACCATCAATATCAGGATGCATTTCAAAAACCTTGTTGATGCGTTCTTCCAAAATGCGTTGGTCTTCATCCGAATCTCCCAATTCACCAATACGTACAACCAAATCTTCATTGAACCCAATATGGTTGGCAGCCAAAGCATCTTTATAGCCTTCGGTGCGCAATCGTCCAATATTTAAATAATCCTTTGTAGTGAGCAACAGGATTTTCTTTCTTCCCTCGTCAATCAGTTTTTGAATGGCCATTCGACCAGCTTCACGATCATCTATGATGATTTTATCACTCGGAATCTCGTCAACTGCCCTGTCAAACATAACAATTGGAATACTTTGGTTGATGGTCTCCTGTAAATGGGTGTAGTCTGCTTTCTGCAAGGTTTCTTTGGAAAGCGAGATGATAAACCCGTCGATACTGCCATCAATCAGCATTTCCATGTTGATGATTTCCTTGTTGTAAGATTCATTGGTAACCCCGATAATCACGTTGTATTCTTTGGAATTTGCCACTTCTTCAATTCCAGAAATGACTTTTGCAAAGTAATGGTGCACAATCTCTGGAATAATAACGCCAATGGTCTTTGTTCGTCTGTTTTTAAGGCTCAGGGCAACACTGTTTGGACGGTAATTGTAGAACTTGGCAAAAGCCTGTACTTTTTCACGGTTCTCCTTACTGATATCCTTATTGTCCTTAAGAGCCTTTGAAACGGTTGAAATGGAAAGCCCCAACTCCGAGGCAATCTTTTTGAGCGTCATTTTAGGTTTCATCCTGCATTTTCTTTAATCGGATGCACCAAAAAATGCAATCCTTCCCCAAATATACTCTGATTAGAAGAGGTATAGCAATTATTTATCAACCTGAAAACGTTGTAAGTGACCAAATATGATAATTGTCAAAAAAATGGGGGTCTGAATTACATATTTTCGCTTTTGGGAAGTAAAATATAGCATAATCGTAAAATTAACTTTTAACAAACTTCAATATGAGAATTAAACGGATGTACCTATTATGGTGCATGTTTCTAGTTCCTCTGGTTCAGTTCGCTCAAATAACTGTGCAAGGGGTAGTTACTGATACCGCTACTCAGGATCCTTTACCGGGAGTGAGTGTCATTATAAAAGGGACCACTCAAGGAACAGCAACCGATTTTGATGGAAATTACATTTTGGAAGCCAATATGGGGGATACTTTGGTGTTTTCCTACATTGGATTTCAACCTAAGGAGGTCATTGTTTCGGGCAGTACACTCAATGTAACCCTTGATGAAGATACCACCGCATTGGATGAAGTTGTGGTCATTGGTTACGGTACCACCACAGTAGAAGATGCTACGGGTTCTGTTTCTTCGGTTACCACTGAGGACTTTAACAAGGGAGCGATTGTATCCACCGACCAATTGCTTACGGGTAAAACGGCCGGTGTTCGAATTACAAACAGTGGTGGTCAGCCCGATTCTGCACCGAATATTCGTATTCGTGGTGGGTCATCGTTGACAGCAAACAACAATCCATTGATTGTGATTGATGGGATTCCGGTAGACAATACCAATCCAGCAGGTGTGAGCAACCCACTTACCTTGATCAATCCTAACGATGTGGAAAGCTTTTCCATTTTGAAAGATGCTTCGGCAACCGCCATTTATGGATCTCGGGCCTCTAATGGGGTTATCATCATTACCACCAAAAAAGGTTTGACGGGCGAATTCAAATTCAACTTTGCTTCCAATACCACGGTAAGTACAGTAGGGAAGAAGATTGATATGATGAATGCAAGTACCTTCACTAGGTTCATTCAAGAATTTCATCCAGATTTTACTAACTATTTGGGTGTTGATGACCCTAGCTCTGATTTGGAAGATGATTTGGGTACTCCAGAAATTGAAGGTAGAATTCTATCTGATACCGATTGGCAAGATGCCATTTACCGCACTGCTATTTCTTTCGATCATAACTTTAGTGCGCGCGGTAGTATTTTTAACACAGTACCAATTCGTTTGTCCTTAGGATATACCCAATCTCAAGGTTTGGTAAAGACCAGTGACTACGAGCGTGTAACCAGCTCCTTAAAAGTTACTCCACGATTTTTGGATGACCACTTAAAAATTGATTTCAATGCGAAGGGGATCATGTCCAAAAAGAATGCAATCGACGAAGGCGGTGCCTTGGGTGGAGCTGTGAACATGGACCCTACCAAACCAATTTATGATAACTCACCAGATAATCGTTTTGGTGGTTATTACCAAAATACGGTTGATGACGGCGGATTTTTGAGTTTGGATGGTCAGTGGAATCCTGTTGCCATTTTGATGCAACGTTACCGTCCAGAGCGTGTGAGCAAAATTTTGGCCAATATGGAAGTGGATTATAAAATGCACTTTTTGCCAGAATTAAGAGCTGTAGCCAATGTGGGTATCGAAGCTTCCAAAGCTAAGGTAAAGGAAGTGTATACCGACAATTCATTAGCTACCTACCGACAAGATGATACTGCGTTAGATCCAGACCCAAACTACCGATTTAACCCTGGTGTAAATTACAGGGAAAATCAAGATATCATCAACCAAACACTTGAAGGGTATTTGGCCTATGAAAAGGATTTGGACGGTGCCATTACCAATTTCGATGTGCAAGCAGGTTACTCTTACCAAAACTTTAGAAACGACGGTAATAAAGAAGAGTATAATTACGATACCGCAACAGGGGAGCGTTTTTTGGTAAATGATCCACAAAACCCTACCAACAGATACTTTAACGAGTTGAATCTTCAATCCTATTTCGGTAGAGGTAACATCAATTTATACAATAAATATTTGCTGACGCTATCCTTTAGGGCTGATGCTTCTTCACTTTTTTCAAAAGAAAACAGATGGGGGTATTTTCCGGCTGCCGCTTTTGCATGGAAAGTGTATGAAGAAGGCTTTATGGAGAACGTAAACTTTGTAAACAACCTGAAGATGAGACTGGGTTGGGGTAGAACAGGTCAGCAAGATATTACCGGGGCTGTTGGTTTTTATCCGTCAATTCCATTGTTTCAGGCAGGTTCTGTGACCAGTCAATATTTGGCAGGTTATGCACTTTACTCTGCTACACCGTACAACTCAGATTTAACGTGGGAAAAAGCGGAGACCTTCAATGCAGGTCTTGATTTTGGTTTTTTCCCTAACAATGTATTGAGTGGTTCCTTCGATGTGTTCTATCGTACCACTACCGATTTGTTGGCCACCGTACCCGTTGCTCCAGGTCAGGCATTGACTTCTTCTTTTGTGAAGAATGTTGGTGAAACCGAAAGCAAAGGTTTTGAGTTGAACTTAAACGTAAGAGCCCTACAAACCAGTAAAATGGCATTGGAATTCTACGGAAACACCTCATACAATAGAGCAGAAGTTACCGATTTGGAAGATGTTTCCCGAATCACAGCAAGTGAATCGGGTATTCCAACAGGAACAGGGGTGAACTTGGCGTACCATGCCGTAGGATATCAGCCATATTCAGCTTGGGTGTTCCGTCAATTGTATGATGAGGCAGGAAATCCAATCCACGGTGCATTTGCAGATTTCAACGGCGATGGAACTGTAGATAACGACGATAGATACTACAGAGCTTTACGTCCTAACTGGACATTCGGTTTTGGATTTAACTTCAACTATGGCAAGTTCGATTTGAGCTCTAGTTTCAGAGGACAGTTTGGTGGTCAAGTGTACAACTCTAGAAGATTGACTTCTGGATGGGTGGAAAGTGCCATTCCGAACAACTCTAACAGTTTGTCCAATGTACTCGACTTTTACAATGGAGCAGCGGACTTCAACTTTGTTGATGTTCGTGGAAATGTGCCTTTCTCGGATTACTTCTTGGAAGATGCTACTTTCCTTAGATGTGAGAACATTGTACTTGGCTATCGTTTAGATAATGCACTGCCCAATGTCTCCATGCGTTTTTATGGCGCTTTGAACAACCCATTTATCATCACCAAGTATAGTGGGCAGGATCCAGAGAATTTTAATGCAATAGACAATAATTTCTATCCAAGACCCCGCTCTTTAACTTTTGGGGTAAATGTGGATTTTTAAGATATCTGACATGAAAAAATTAACAGCAATAATATTTTTAGTAATTCCATTGGCCCTGATGGTTCAGGGATGTACCAAGGATTTGGACACAGCACCTGAAGTGGAGCTTACCTTGGAAGAGCTCTTGAGTCAAGATCCAGATGCCGTTAGTGGTATTTTATCAAGATTGTATGCCTCATTCGCACTTTCTGGTCCAGATGGACCTGGAAGTTCGGACATCGATGATGATGCGGGGGAATCTCCTTTCTTAAGGGGTATTGTTAACCTTCAAGACTTTACTGCCGACGCTATGAAAAACCGTTGGGGCGATGATGGATTGGATCAGTTGACAACCACTTCCGACTGGGATGAAAACAACAAATTTTTCCGTTACCTGTACAACAGGATCTACTACACCATTCCACAAGCAAACAACCTGCTTTTGGTTTTGGGCGCGGTGGATATCGAAAACCAAGACCAAATTGAAGGTGAAGTTCGGTTCATTAGAGCTTTGGCCTACTATTACTTGGTAGATTGTTTTGGAAAAGGCGTATTGGCCACAGAAGAAAACTACGGTACTTCAGACCCATTGCCAGAGGTGGATCGTTTGGAACTGTTCACCTATTTGGAAAATGAGTTGTTGGCCGTTGTAGACTTATTGCCTGCTAGTAATGAATATGGAAGAGCGAATAAAAGCGTAGCTAGGATGCTTTTGGCCAAATTGTACATGAATGCTGGAGTTTACACAGGTACTACCATGTTTGACGAAGCAGTCCCTGTTATCAATCAAGTGATCAACGAAGGCGGTTACACCTTGGACGAGAATTTTGAAAGCATCTTTTCAGGAGATAATTTCATGTCCAATGAGATTATTTTTCCATTGATTGCCGATGCAGATATTAGTCAGAGTTACGGTAACACTACTTACATCGTAAATGGAAGTTTGGGTACAGAAACCATGACCCTTAGCGATTTTGGAGCTGAGGAAGGATGGAGTGGACACAGAGCCACCAAAGCTTGGTACGGACTTTTCAATAATGGAGATTTGGAAAACAGCACCGATGCCAGAGCTGCATTGTTCTGGACTGAAGGTCATAATTACGAAATGACCGACTATAGGGCTTGGACCGATGGTTATCCAGCCGTTAAATTTAGAAACACCTTCTACTTTAGCGATTCTAACCCAACCAGTTTCTCCAGTACAGATTTTCCATTGTTCCGATTGGCTGATGCTTACTTAATGTATGCTGAATTGGCTGTACGCGGAGCTTCAGGTACCGATATGGCTACAGCAGTAAGCTATGTGAACGCCGTGAGAAACCGTTCCAATGCAAGTTCTATTTCGCAATCTGCTTTGACTTTGGACTTCATTTTGGATGAAAGAGCAAGAGAGCTCAATTTGGAAGGACACCGAAGAAGTGACCTAATCCGCTTCGGAAGGTTTACAGGAAACAGCTATTTGTGGCCTTGGAAAGGAAACACCTTAAATGGTACTTCCATTCCTGAAAACTACAAACTGTTCCCAATCCCATTGACCGCTTTGGAGGCCAATGAAAATCTAACTCAAAATCCAGGATACTAATTAACTAAACACTCATGAAAAATATCAAATCATTTATAGTACAAGTTTTAGGGGTGGTAACGGCCCTAACACTTTTCACAGCCTGTGAAAACGATGACCTAACGCCAGAATTCACGCTGCAACCAGCTTCGGAGGATGTAGCTTTCCAAAACGAATTCTTGGGAGAATATTTATTGTCTGATGAAACTCCTGATAACATCGCGGAACGCTTTGTTTGGAATGAGGTTGAATTTGGAGTTCCAACCGAAGTGTCCTATCAATTGGAAGGGTCCATCTCAGAAAATTTTGATGCAGACGGGGCGTACCAATTCGATTCTGGAGTTTTGACCACTTTGAATGCAGGTGTTACCGTTGGCCAATTATTGACCATGGCGGAAGGCCTCGGATTGGACGATGACCCATCAACCACAGACGAACAAGGAAACCCAAACAATTCAGGAACTGTTTACTTTAAAGTAACCGCATTTGTTGGAAGCGGAGAAGGTGTTGATGCGGTAACAACTGAATCCGAAGTAGCAGCTTTGACCATTAGTGTGGTGGAAAAAACTGCTGATACCGGTGCTGGCATCGAAATCTCCAGCTGGGGTATAGTTGGTTCCGGTTACAATGATTGGGGTGCCTTTGCCGATGCTCCTTTCTATACAACCGATACCGATGGTGTTTATGTTGCCTACGTGAATTTGTTGGATGGTGAAATCAAATTCCGTGAAAACAACGATTGGACCAATAACTACGGTGATACCGATGCTGATGGTACCTTGGATGCTGGTGGTGACAACATAGTTGTAACTGCAGGTGATTATAAAATCACAATGAATCTTAACGACTTCACCTATACCATGGAAGAGTACTCATGGGGTGTTGTCGGTTCTGGTTATAACGATTGGGGAGGCGCAGGACCTGATGCTAAATTCTTCTACGATTACACGACTGATACCTTTAAAGTTGGTGTTGAATTGATTGAAGGCGAGATTAAATTTAGAATGAACAACGAGTGGGTAACCGATTTTGGAGATTCAGGAGCTGATGGTACTTTGGACCAAGGAGGGGACAATATCGTTTCCGCAGCAGGTTACTATATGATCACTTTAGATTTCAATGCAGGAACTTATACCATGGAAGCTGCAGATATTTTGGGTGTCGTAGGAAGTGGATACAACGACTGGGGCGCCACTAATGACTTTATGTTGACCGAGGTGAACCCAGGTATTTGGGTAGGTGAAAATGTGGAATTGATTGATGGTGAAATCAAGTTTAGGGTGAACGAAGCTTGGGATGTGAATTACGGAGATACCGGCGTAGATGGTATTTTGGATGCAGGAGGAGACAATATTGTTGTAACTGCAGGAACATACCTGATTACTTTGGATTTTTCCGACGAAGGAGCACCAACCTACTCTCTTATTGCAAGGTAGTAAAGCGCCCTTTTATAAACTATACGATAAAGGGGAATGGCACAATGCCGTTTCCCTTTATTTTTAAATAAACCCTATGAAGAAACTTTTACTTTTTTCTTTTCTCATCTTTTCCATGGCATCATGGGCTCAAGTTACGATTGAGCCTTTTCCATTTGCTGTGGATCAAGAAATCACCATAACCGTCGATGCCAATAGCAACGAATCAGATTGTAATGGTCTTTCCAATCCTAGCAAAGTGTATTTGCATTCAGGAATAGGAACGGATGCCGACCCATGGACCACTGTTATCGGGAATTGGGGGCAAGACGATGGCGTTGGTGAAATGATGGATAATGGCGACGGAACTTGGAGCATCACCTTTGTGCCCGAAACCTATTACGGTTTAACCACCGAACAAGCCAACAATGCCACCCAAATGGGAATGGTGTTCCGAAATGCTGTGGGTACCCAAGAACTCAAGGATAATAGCTGCAACGATTTCTTTTTTGATGTGGGAAGCTTTCAAGTGCAATTGAGCAATCCAATCGAAAATCTAACTTTATTAAATCCAGGAGAAAGTTTATCCATTCAAGCTACTAGTTCGATAGTGGCAGATTTCACTTTGACCATCAACGGGAATATTGTAGACACCTTTAGTGGAACAGATTATAGCTACGATCATACCAATATTACCGAGAATTCACAATATACTCTAGAAGCTGAGAGTGGTGGCGAAACACGCACCCAAAACTTTATGGTAGTGGTGAATGTGGTGGAGGAAGCAGTTCCAATAGGAATGTTGGATGGTATCAATTTAGATCCTTTGGACGATACTAAAGCAACATTGGTTTTATATGCTCCGGGAAAAGAAGTCGTCCATTTGATTGGCGATTTTAATAATTGGACACTTTCAGATGAATATTTATTGAAAAAGGATAGCGCTCAAGATCGTTTTTGGATAGAATTGACCGGATTGACCCCACAAGCCAATCACATGTACCAATACGTGGTGGATGGAGAAATTACCATAGCCGACCCCTATTCAACCCTTATTCTGGATGAAAATAACGATGTCTACATTGATGCATTAACATATCCCAATTTGCCTACTTATCCAAATGGACAAACCAATCATGCGGTAACCCTCCTTAGAACTGGCGAGCCAGAATATACATGGACAAACAACAGCTATTCCTTGCCGAGCAAAACCGATTTAGTGGTGTACGAGCTTTTAATTCGTGATTTTGACGAGTTGCACAGCTTTGATGCCGTTCGAGCCCGTTTGGATTATTTACAGGAATTGGGCGTGAATGCCATCGAGCTTATGCCTGTTTCCGAGTTTGATGGAAATGAAAGTTGGGGGTACAATCCATCATTTCATATGGCTTTGGATAAATATTATGGAAATGCCGATGCCTTTAAACAATTGGTAGATGAATGCCATGGCAGGGGAATGGCCGTGATTTTGGATGTAGTGTTTAACCACGCCACAGGTCAAAACCCATACTACCGACTTTGGAATACGGATAATGGAGGCTACGGAGGTGTTCCTAGCAACGATAGTCCATTCTTTAATGCCACGCCCACACATTCTTACAATGTGTTCAACGATTTTAATCATAGTCAACAAGCCACCCAAGATTACGTAAAGCGCGTAACACAATATTGGATTGATGAATATAAAATTGATGGCTACCGTTGGGATTTGACCAAAGGGTTTACCCAAAACTGTACAGCTTCAGATGAAGGTTGTACAGGAAGTTATCAAGCGGATAGAGTTGCTGTTTTAAAAGAATATGCCGATTACCAATGGGAAGTCAACGAAGATTTTCTGGTCATTTTCGAACATTTGGGCACCAATGAAGAAGAAACCGAATGGGCCGAATACCGTTTGGGGGAAGGTAAAGGCATCATGCTCTGGGGAAATCTAAATGGACCTTATAGTGAAGCAGCCATGGGTTGGAACACTAATTCCGATTTTTCATGGATTTCCTATGTAAATCGCAATTGGACCTTCCCTTCAAACATTTCCTATATGGAAAGTCACGATGAGGAACGGATGATGTACCGCAACCTCAATTTTGGTAATGCATCAGGCGATTACAACACCCAAGATCTGGCAATAGCCTTGGACAGGATAAAATTGGCAGGAGCTTTCTTTTTTACCGTTCCAGGACCAAAAATGATCTGGCAATTTGGGGAGTTGGGTTACGATTATTCCATCGACTACAACGGAAGAATTGGGAACAAACCCATCCGCTGGGATTATTTCGACAATGCCGATAGAAAAGCCGTTTACGATACTTGGTCGGACTTAAACCTGTTGGCTGTTGAAGAGCCCATTTTTGAAACTTCGGATTTTGAATTGGATGTGGATAATTCAAATGGATTGAAAACCATTCATTTGACCAATGCATCAGCTGGTGCTGATGAAATTGAATTTGTGACCATCATTGGAAACTTTGGTGTAGTAGAACAGGAAATTAATCCGCAATTTCAAGAAACAGGCGTGTGGTACGAGTTTTTGGCCAATAACCTTAAGCATGTAGTGACCAATGTGAACGAGACCATAACACTAGCTCCAGGGGAGTATCGCATTTTTGGTAACAACCCAACGGGTCTATTTCCAAACGACAATCCACCCGATGCGGATTCAGATGGTGTTTTGGATGTCAACGACCTTTGCCCAGACACACCATTAGGTGCTGTGGTAAATGTGGATGGTTGTGAAGTATTTTCCCTGTCAGAAAATAACTTCAGTGTACTTACCAATAGTGAAACCTGTAGAGGAAGTAATAATGGAAGCATCAACATTTCTGTAGTGGAAGCACTTTCTTATACTGCAACTTTATCTGGAGCCTCAGAGGCTTCAATCAATTTTGAAACTACCGCAGCTTTTGAAAATTTATCCGCAGGAAACTATGAGCTTTGTATCACGGTTTCCGGTCAATCAGACTATCAGCAATGCTATACATTGACCATCACAGAGCCTGATTCCTTGGAGGTATTTTCGGAATTGGACAAAGACACCAATATACTTTCCTTGGCGCTTAAGGGTGGAGAATTTTATAACATTCAGGTAAACAATGAGGTGTATTTGACGACAAGTGATTCGTTCGAACTTAAACTCAATCAATCTGTAAACAAGGTGAAAATTTCAACAGATGTGGAATGTCAAGGCATTTTTGAGGAAACTTTAACGCTGAAAGATGTGGCCATGGCCTATCCAAACCCGATGGTGCAGGCCAATCAAGTTTCCGTAGACCTCGGTTTTAATACCAATGAAGAGATGAATGTGCAGGTTTTTGACCTAAATGGAAGATTACATTTCTCAAAAGTTGTTCAAGCGAACTATGGAAAACTGGAGGTTGACTTATCAGGATACGCCAATGGATTTTATCTGATTAAAGTGTCGGGAGCTGAAACTTCCCATGAATTTAAAATTATAAAACAATGAGAATAGCCTATACATATATAGTTCCATTAGTATTGTTGACCCTATTTTCTTGTGGAGGAGGGGGGGATGACCCAACACCTGAACCAGAACCAGAAGTACCAGCGCCTTCTGTGGCAACTTTGGTCTTTCCTGATAACAATGAGGAATGTACAGAAGGGGTGATTGTTTCAGAGACAGAGAGTCAAGTTACTTTTCAATGGGCTGCATCAGAAAACACGGATAATTATACCTTGACCATCCAAAATTTGGAAACGGGGGTAGAAACATCATCTACCACCTCCAATACTGAATTACAGGTCACTTTAAATAGGGGAACTGCCTATGCTTGGACTGTTGTTTCCAGTGCCGATGGCACCAATGAAACCGCAACCAGTGAAACATGGAGATTCTACAATGCAGGAGCTGCCATTGAAAATTATGCACCGTTCCCAGCGTATAACCCTTATCCAGAAATGGGAATTGAAGTTGCTTCAGGAAACATTTCCTTGCAATGGGAGGGTTCAGATTTGGATGGAGATACGTTGATGTACACCGTTTATCTCGACACGGCAAATCCACCAACAACACTTTTGGGCGAATCTGCATCGGCTAGTATTGATGCAACTTTAGAGGTCGATAAGGTTTATTATTGGCAAGTGAACAGCGTAGATAGTGCTGGAAATAGTTCAACCTCGGAGATATTTGAATTTAGGACCAGTTCTTAGATTGGTTTTTTGAGTTATATAGTTAGTTAAGATAGGGGGCATTTTGCTCCCTATTTCTTTTTCTTACTATGAAAAAATAACCGTTTTGTTGTTGTAGACCATGGTTTTTCGGGCGACATGAAGTTGTACGGCACGTGATAAAACTATGCGCTCCAAATCCCTTCCTTTTGCAATAAAATCCTTTACGGAATGGGTGTGCGAAACTGTAGTGACATCTTGCTCAATAATAGGTCCCGCATCCAAATCTTCGGTAACATAATGACTGGTGGCCCCAATAATTTTAACCCCTCTTTCAAAGGCGGCGTGATAAGGTTTTGCCCCCGCAAAGGCAGGTAAAAATGAGTGATGGATATTAATGATTTTTTGTGGAAAAACATCAATCACCTTTGGTGAAACGATCTGCATGTATCTGGCCAAAACAATAAAGTCAACTTCATATTTTTTCAACAATTCCAATTGTTGATTTTCCACATCTTCCTTATTTTCCTTGGTCATGGGAATATGAAAATACGGAATGCCAAACTGCTCCGCCACATATTCCAGATTTTTATGGTTGCTCAAAATAAAAGGAATTTCCACTGAAAGCTCTCCAGAGTTGTATCGGCTCAATAAATCGTATAGGCAGTGATTGTATTTGGACACAAAAATGGCCATTTTAGGCTGATAGTCATCTGTATAGGCATCCCATTCCATTTTAAATGGTTCTGCTAATTCGGAGGCAAATCCTTTTTTAAAGCCGTCCAAATCCAATTCCTGTTCAAATTCACAAGTCAACCGCATAAAAAATACCCCGGCCTGCTTATCCACGTGTTGGTCCAAATACACCACATTCCCAGTTTGTTGGTGAATGTATGTGGTCACAGAACGAATGATACCCGATTGATCGGGACAATGAATGAGAACGGTAAGCTTCATATCCTTAATTTAGAGGGTAAAATTATGGTATTCAAAAAAGTAAGACCAAGACAATGCTATTTTTTATAATATTCTAATCAAAAACAAAATTCACTTGCATTTTCTGTAAATTGCAAAGCAAATTGAGACCTTTTATTGCAGATGGAACAAATTAAACCCTATCAACCTAAACATAAAATCAGAATTGTAACCGCAGCTTCCCTGTTCGATGGGCACGATGCGGCCATCAATATAATGAGAAGAATCATTCAAGCCACGGGCGTTGAGGTGATTCATTTGGGGCACGATAGGAGTGTGGCCGAAGTTGTGGATTGTGCTATTCAGGAAGATGCCAACGCCATTGCCATGACTTCGTATCAAGGTGGGCACAACGAATACTTTCGATATATGTTTGATTTGCTGCAAGAAAGGGGAGCAGGGCATATCAAGATTTTTGGTGGCGGTGGCGGTGTCATCCTTCCGGAAGAAATCAAAGAACTGATGGCGTATGGCATCGAACGAATTTACGCTCCTGATGATGGTAGGGAAATGGGATTACAGGGTATGATCAACGATTTAGTGGAACGCTGTGACACCGCTGTACCTGATCTGGTCCTTCCCAAAGGGAAGACTTTAGAAGAGGAGTTGGAGGCTAAGCACCCCAACACCTTGGCACGATTAATTTCTTTGGCGGAAAATCGCCATGAAGATTTTGAGTCATTTCAGCCTAAAATAGAAAAAGCTCAAGGCAATGTGCCAGTTTTGGGAATCACGGGAACGGGGGGAGCAGGAAAATCCAGTTTGGTGGATGAATTGGTGCGTCGTTTTTTAATGGATTTCCCAGATAAAAACATAGGAATCATTTCCGTGGACCCATCCAAACGAAAAACGGGAGGCGCTCTTTTAGGAGATAGAATTCGAATGAACGCCATCAATAACCATCGGGTCTATATGCGCTCATTGGCCACGCGCCAGTCCAATTTGGCGTTATCCAAACACGTAGCTGAGGCGGTTCAAGTTCTAAAAGCGGCAAAATATGATTTGATTGTTCTGGAAACTTCAGGAATTGGTCAATCTGATACCGAAATATTGGAGCATAGCGATGTTTCCCTCTATGTGATGACGCCAGAATTTGGTGCTGCAACACAATTGGAGAAAATAGATATGTTGGACTTTGCCGATATCGTTGCCATCAACAAGTTCGATAAGCGAGGGGCCTTGGATGCGCTTCGTGATGTGAAAAAGCAATACGCCCGTAACCACGGATTATGGCATACCAACGAAGACGAATTGCCAATTTTCGGAACCATTGCCTCGCAATTTAATGACCCTGGGATGAACAACCTTTATAAAAAGGTGATGGATACCTTAGTGGAGAAGGCTGGTGCAGCATTGAATTCAACCATGGAACTGACGAAGGAAATGGCCGAGAAAATCTACGTGATTCCGCCAGCGCGAACCCGATATCTATCAGAAATCGCCGAAAATAATCGAGGTTACGATGCAAAAGCTAAAGAAGAAGCCAATGTGGCCCAAAAACTATATGGCATCTTTTTAACGCTGGCGTCCACATTAGAATTGGACCAAGAAAAAGCAGAGGAGCTGTTTTTGGATAAATCGGGGTTGAATGAAGAGACAATTGAATCCCATCTCAAAAATGAGGCATCCAGAGAATTGGTACAACTGCTCATCAAGGAATTTGATCGCGTAAAAATGCAATTGAATCCCCACCATTGGGAGGCTATTTTAAAATGGAAGGAAAAAGTAAATCGCTACAAAGCGGAAATCTATTCCTTTAAAGTTCGGGATAAGGAAGTCAAAATTAAAACGCACACCGAATCTCTATCACATAGTCAAATTCCTAAAGTTTCACTACCCAAATACAAGGCTTGGGGCGATATTTTACAATGGATTTTACAAGAGAACGTACCCGGTGAATTTCCGTACACTGCAGGTTTGTACCCATTTAAAAGGGAAGGGGAGGACCCAACTCGAATGTTTGCTGGGGAGGGAGGTCCAGAACGTACCAATCGCCGATTCCATTATGTGAGTATGGATATGCCTGCCAAGCGTTTGTCTACCGCTTTTGATTCAGTGACCCTATACGGAAACGACCCTGACCATCGTCCTGATATTTATGGAAAAATCGGAAATGCAGGGGTTTCCATTTGCTGTTTGGACGATGCCAAAAAACTCTATTCTGGGTTTGATCTGAGCAGTCCGATGACCTCGGTGAGTATGACCATTAATGGTCCTGCCCCTATGCTTTTGGCTTTTTTTATGAATGCGGCCATCGACCAAAATTGTGAGAAGTACATTATCGAAAACGGACTGGAGAAAGAGGTTTCAAGTAAAATAAAAGCCATTTTTAAGGAGAAGGGGATAGCCCAACCTACTTATTATGGTGATCTTCCCGAAGGAAACAACGGTCTTGGTCTGATGCTTTTGGGCGTCACAGGAGACCAAGTGCTGCCAGAAAGTGTGTACCAAGAAATAAAAGTCAAGACTTTGAATCAAGTTCGCGGTACCGTACAAGCAGACATCTTAAAAGAAGACCAAGCGCAGAACACCTGTATTTTCTCTACCGAATTTGCCTTGAAACTTATGGGCGATGTTCAAGAATATTTTATTGAACAACAGGTGCGTAATTTTTATTCTGTGTCCATATCGGGTTATCATATTGCCGAAGCTGGTGCCAATCCAATTACGCAATTGGCATTTACCCTTTCCAATGGTTTCACTTATGTGGAATATTATTTGAGCCGAGGGATGGACATCAACAAATTTGGTCCCAACCTATCGTTTTTCTTTTCCAATGGGGTGGATCCAGAATATGCGGTGATTGGTCGCGTAGCTCGTCGCATTTGGTCCAAAGCTCTAAAAGAAAAATACGGGGCCAATCCAAGGGCACAAATGCTGAAGTATCACATCCAAACCTCAGGAAGAAGTTTACACGCACAGGAGATTGATTTTAATGATATTCGGACCACGCTTCAAGCCCTGTATGCGATTTACGATAATTGTAATTCCTTGCATACCAATGCTTATGATGAGGCCATTACCACACCAACCGAAGAATCTGTGCGTCGCGCTATGGCCATTCAGTTGATCATCAACAAAGAATTGGGCTTGGCTAAAAATGAAAATCCGATTCAAGGATCGTTCATTATTGAAGAATTGACCGATTTGGTTGAGGAGGCTGTTTTGATGGAGTTTGATAGAATTACGGAACGAGGAGGTGTGCTTGGTGCTATGGAAACTATGTACCAACGTTCTAAAATTCAGGAAGAGAGCTTGCACTACGAAACTTTGAAACACTCAGGGGAATACCCTATCATTGGGGTGAATACCTTTTTAAGTTCCAAAGGATCGCCCACCATTTTGCCTGCCGAGGTAATTCGTGCTACCGAAACTGAGAAGGAAAATCAAATTAAGACCTTACAAAATCTTCATAAGCGGGAGGCGAATGAGGCGGAAAAACAGTTGGGTGAATTGCAACAAGTAGCCATCAATAATGATAACATCTTTGAGAAATTAATGGAAGTTGCTAAATATTGTTCATTGGGACAAATCACCGAAGCACTGTTCCAAGTCGGAGGGCAATACCGAAGAAATATGTAAAGGGGTTAATCGTTTTTGTTGGCCAATGACTTTCTCCACTTTTTAAAAGAAATCCTAAAAATTCGGATTTCTTTGCGAAGTAGGTTCAAGTATTCCTTTTCTTTAACACCGTCTCTTTCCAGACCATTGCAATAGGCCAAAATGTTACGGGTCATAATATTGATGTAGGCCAAACTTTTCATTCGAACAGAAGGACAATTGCTCAAAGCAGCTTGCTCCAATTCTTTGGTGATCAAGTCGGCATCAATCAATAAGGATTTTGAAAGGTCGTCACGGAACGAATCAATCTTCCGTAAGGATAAAATCTCACGGTTTTGGGCAAAATAAGCCGCCACAGCTTCGCTCAAGTCACGAAGAGCCAAAGATTTACGGTATACGACCAAGGAATTTAGAGAACTTCTCTCCATTTTTCAAAAGCAATTTTGTAGTATAAAATTACGGACGAATCAAAAATTATTACTTTTGTTATTAAAGCAAAAAATCAGTTTTGCTTTTGATTATAAGATTTTAACCATTTTTTTCTTTTCATATGAAGATAGATGAGCTAAACTGGCAAATATTAGGTCTTTTGCAACAAAATGCCAGGGAATCTTTTGCGCACATAGGTCGAAAAGTTGGTTTGACACCGCCGGCCGTTGCGGAACGTGTAAAGAAAATGGAAGACCTTGGAATCATTGAAGGATATGGTGCCAATATATCTTACGGAAAGGTAGGGTATCAGTTAAAGGCAATTATAATGTTACGCGCCTTTATGGGGAAATTGAAACCTTTTTTGGATAAGGTGAAAAGTTTTCCGGAAGTTGTGAATTGTTATCGAATTACAGGAAATGAAAACATAATCATGGAAGTAGTTTTGAGAGATCAATCCCATCTGGAAAAATTTATTGATGAGCTTATTGTTTATGGAGAATGTAGAACGCACATTGTTTTGTCCAATGTGGTGGCGCAATCGGCTATAAAAAAAAGTAGACCTATTTAGTAATTGTTTAGTACCTTAAAGTTGTCAAACCGGTTTTGGCCGGATTTTTGATATGAAAATTACTATGAAAAACACTAACCTTATTCTATTTCTTTCCATTTTTTGGATGACTGCAGTTTCCTCCCAAAATATGGTTTTAAAAAAAGGTGAAATTATTCAGGACATCACCGTTAAAGACACCATTGGAAATACCTATTCACTCTTTTTGCCAACGAGCTTTTCTATGGATAAAGAGTGGCCATTGCTTATGGTATTCGATGTAAATTCCAACGATAATGAGGCCTTGTCCATGTTTGCATTTGCCGCAGAGAGTCAAGGGTTTATTTTGGCGGCGCCAAAATTAAACGATTCGATATCACTTACCGATAATTTATTGATCACGGGCAGGGTAATGAAAGAGGTAACAAGTCTTATTCCTATTCAACAAAATCGCGTATATGCTGCAGGTTCCGATTCTGGGGGGCGATTTGCCACCTTGGTCCCTATTTTAATTCCAAGTGTGAATGGTGTCATGTGCATCAGTGCCACGTTGGCCAATCGAGAGCTATTGGATTTTAAAGAGCCTTTTCATTTTGTAGGTATAGTGAGCAGGGACAATTTTAATTATACGGTCATGCTTACGGATGCCAAGTTGTTGGACCGGTTAAAAATGCCGAATCAGACCTTGTTGTTTGATGGTGAAAAAATTTGGCCGGGCACCGACTATATCGAAAAGGGAATGGAACTATTTACGTTGGCGGATATGGCCAAAAATAAGATTCCAAAAGACACGGTGTTTATTGAAAATGCCTTTCAGAAGGATATTTACAAAGTAAATGCTTTAAGAAGTAAAGGGGATTTGTTATTGGCCGAGCGGTACCTTACCGAAATGATGTCGATGTACGGTGCCCATAAGAATTTGGATTCTTTAAGAGATGTACAAAAAAGTGTAAGGAGAGATAAAAATTATAGAGTACAAAAACGTGCAGAAAATGCTGTTTTTTTAAAAGAATCCTTGTTGAAGGAGGATTACCAATATTATATGGATGACGATGTGTACACGTACAATTTCAATAATTTGGGATGGTGGAACCATCAGATGGGAGAAATCAAAAAGTTTATTGAAGGCGCCGACGTTTTAGAGCAACAAATGGGTCATCGTTTATACGGTTTTGTAAATGCTTTGGCCGAGGATAATATTGAGATGATTTCTTCAGAACAAGTGGTAGATGAAAATGCCTTGGCGTTTTTATACATGCTAAAAACCATAATAGAACCCGATAACTTTAAATATTACCTCAAAACGGTATCCCTTAGTGCAAAGAACGAGGATTATGGCACTTCCCTTTTTTACCTGGAAGAAGCGTTGAAAAAAGGCTTTAAAGATGCTGATAAGCTTTATTCTTTGGAGCATACGGCATTGCTTAGAATCACCCCTGAATTTAACGAGTTGGTTTCGAAATACCTGAAAGATGCACGGTACGATATCGACCAAAATGAAGGAGCGAAAGAAAATTAGCCTTCCCGTGTTTTAATTGGAGGGTGTATTTTTGTAGAAATCTTTTCCTATGAAATACGTAGTCTTAATTTTTATTGCCCTATTAATGGCATGTGGGCAGGGTAAAAAATACCACGATGATGAGAAATCTGAAGTTAAGGCATCCTCTGCATTGATGGCGGATATTTTAGCCTATCAAGAGGAGCAAAACGAAAGTTTTAAAGACCCGGAATCGTCACCATTGCCCGATAAATACCGTAAAGATTTTGAAGGACTTGATTTTTTTGCGCCGGATACCACATATGTCGTCCAGGCAAAATTTGTGAGAACCCCAAATGCCGTCCCCTTTTTTAATCCTACCACTACCGATAGACAAACCCAAGAAGTAGTGTATGGTATTGCGTATTTTATCTTAAATGGAGCGGAACATCAACTGGAAGTTTATCAGAGTCTAGATCTGTTGGATGATGAGGAATACGAAAACTATTTGTTTTTGCCTTTTTTGGACGAGACCAATGGTGAGGAAACTTATGGAGGAGGAAGGTATATTGATTTGACCATTCCTGAAGGGGATACCCTTATCATTGATTTTAATAAAGCCTATAATCCTTATTGCGTTTATAATAAAAAGTACTCCTGCCCTCTAGTGCCAAGGCAAAATTATTTGAGAACTAAGGTGAGAGCAGGAGTGAAAAATTTTAATAAGGACTAGGGAACAAAAAAAGCCTTATCCTAATGGAGTAAGGCTTTTTTGTTTTCATAGAGGTATATTTTCTAGAAAGAATAAATTGCAGCAATCAAGAAAGAAGATTGGTTGCTGGTAAATCCTCCATCACCATCATTGTAAGGCTCCAAATCGTTACCCCAAGTATCCAAACGTATTTCTGGCTTGATAATAAGGTTGTCCTTTGTTAGGCTTCCAGTCAATGTTAATCCAAGTACTGGAGCGTCGTCATCAGAAGCATCGTCAGTAAATGTCATGTACTCACCACGAAGGCCAAGGGCGAAGCTATCCGACATAGCCAACTGTGGGTAAATGGCGGCGCCATAGAAACCAGTTCCAGTTTCTGAGTTGTCGTTGTAAGCAGCATTGATTCCGAAGAAGAAATCTTCAGTAATGTCAAATCCACCGGTATAGTCAATTTCAAAACCTAGTCCTCCATTTCTTCCACTGTCATAGTAAAGGTTCAAGAATTGACCGTAAAAACCAAGTTGACCTCCCAAAGAATACTCGCCAGAGTCACTGATGTCATTGGTGTCCCATGGATTCATTACTGCAAGCATCAAGCTTACATCATCAGATAGGGCAAAATCTGCTTTTACTCCTAAATGAGAGAATGGTCCATTAGAGAACAGGTAAGAAACACTATAGTTGAAGTTGGCTTGTGGAGCAATTACTTCATACCCTAAAAAGGTGTTGAAACGACCCATGGTCAAGGTGGTGCTTTCAGAAACATTCCAGTACACATATGCCTGGTTGATAATTCCGTTCAACACATCGTTGTTGAAAGTAGCTTCGGTACCTCTAGGTCCAAAAACCAAGTCAACAACTACTCCGGTAGATCCCATGTCGTAGCTACCTACTAAATTGGCCATACCCAATGCAAATCCAGTTTGGTTGGCAAATGATGTAAAAGTTGCAGTAGTAGCGTCACCTCCATCCTTAGTAGTGGTTCTCCAATAGGCATCTACAGAACCGCTAATTGAAAGTTTTGAAGTTTCTTCTTCTTCCTGTGCGAAAACAGAAATTGAAAGCATTGAAAATATGGCAATGGCCAAATTTTTTCCGAAATTTGTATTTATAATCGTTTTCATATCATAATCGTTTTTAGTTGTCCTTTTTTGGCTTAGGACAATTAGTTGTTTAATCGTGAGTTTGATTGAAAAGGTTATCTAACGGAGCGTTTGGCAGAACGCTCCGTTTTTCTTTTCAATACGTTGGGTTGTGAGTTTGATTATTTGTCTTGAGAAATATGTTCTGGATAAGCTTCGACTCCATGCTCGTGGATATCCAAACCTTCTACTTCTTCTTTCTCGGAAACTCTTAGTCCGATGGTTTTCTTCAAAATGAACAACACAATGAAAGAAGCAGCAGCGGCCCAAACAATATAAGCCAAAGAGCCATAGGTTTGTACCCAAAGTAGTTTGGCGCCTCCGCCGTACAATAGTCCACCATCCAAAGCGAAAAGTCCTATCAATACGGTTCCAACAAATCCACATGTTCCGTGAACAGAAATGGCACCAACTGGGTCGTCAATCTTTAATTTCTTATCAATAAATTCGATGGATGCTACCACTAGGATTCCACAGATAAGACCAATGGCCAAAGCTCCCCATGCATTTACAGAACCACAACCGGCAGTAATACCTACCAATCCGGCCAAAGCACCGTTCAAGGTCATGGAAATATCAGCTTTGCCATAACGGGCCCAAGTAAAGAATAGGGCTCCAATAGCACCGATAGCAGCGGCAAGGTTTGTGTTGATGATCACGCTGGTGGCAGCAATGGTATCGTCACCACCCCAAGCCAATTGGGAACCTCCGTTAAAGCCGAACCATCCCAACCAAAGGATGAATACCCCTAGGGCTCCAAAAGCCATGTTGTGACCTGGAATCGCTTGAGCTTTACCGTCTACATATTTTCCAATTCTAGGACCTACCAAGATAGCGGCCACCAAAGCGGCTGCACCACCTACGGCGTGTACTACGGATGAACCGGCAAAGTCGATGAATCCAGCGGTGTTTAACCAAGCATCATCATCAAATGGCCAGTACCAGCTACCGGAAATTGGGTAGATAAGTGTAGTTAGAATGGCAGAGAAAATAAGATAGGTTGAAAACTTCGTTCTTCCCGCGATAGCTCCTGATACAATAGTGGCAGCTGTTGCACAGAATACGGTTTGGAAGAATAAGTTGTACCAATCATCGGCACTAAAAAAGAAGTAACCTTGATCTGATGGACTGGATCTAAAGAATCCGCCACCTACTAAATCACTACCATACATAATAGCATATCCTACTGCCCAAAACATAATAGAACCTACTGCAAGGTCCATCACGTTTTTCATGATAATGTTTCCAGAGTTCTTGCTTCGCGTGAATCCAATCTCTACAAGAGTGAATCCAGCTTGCATAAAGAATACCAATATTGCAGCTATGGTAATCCATAGAGCGCCCATATCGCCAGTGATGGCTTCTACGGCTTTATCTATTGCTTCTTGTTCTTGTACAATCATAATCTAAATTTTTTGAGTTTTTTGGCTATTAATGTTAATTGATTCCTGCGCTACCGCTTTCCTTGGTTCTGATTCTGTAGGCCTCTATCATGTCGGATACGAAAATTTTTCCGTCCCCTACATTTCCAGTGCCTGCAGTTTCCAATAATACGTTTACGGTTTTTTCCAGAAAGTCATCGCTAACAACGATAACCAAATACCTCCTCTGAATATCGCTGGTACTGTACGAAATACCGCGATACACATGTCCTTGTTTTTCATTTCCTACTCCAGTTACATCCCAGTAACTAAAGAAGTTAACCTCAATCTGATGCAGGGCTTTTTTTACCTCATCAAATTTGGATTTCCTAATAATTGCCTCGACTTTTTTCATAATTAAGTAGTTAATTGATCACTCAAATATAGAGGAATTAGGTCGAGACTATTAAAAATGGGAGGGGTATCGTGTGATTTTTATGGGTATAAAAAAAATACCCCAAAAATTTTAGGGGTATCTAATTTTAAGTAAACATTTGTTAGTTATTTGTTGATTTTATCTTAACATTTGTGGCTTCTAAATTAAATTAAGGCAGTTTTTTCCCTTTAAAACCTATAAAATGTTCAGGTTTTAACAAATTTTAACTATAAAAATTCAATTTGTAACTAATCTAAGTATCTCGCTATCCAAAGTCCTAGTACAATAGCAAGAATTCCGACCACAACACTGGAAATCATGTAGATGGCAAAATTGAGAAGGTCACCATTCTTTATAAGGTAATGCTTTTCATAAGCGAAAGCAGAAAAGGTGGTAAAGCCACCACAAAAACCGGTTGCTAAAAATAAGGTGCTGTTTTGGGAAAGTATTTGGCCTTTTACGGATAAGCCCAAAACTAGGCCTATTATAATGCAGCCGACAATGTTCACTAAAAAAGTTCCTAGAAAAAAATTATGCAGAAGAGGGTTTAAAGGTTTTGAAATAAGGTAGCGAAGCACGCTGCCCATTCCTCCACCCAAAAAAACAAGAAAGGCCTGTTTCATCCCCTAAAGGTACAAACTATACCGCTTCCTTGTATTCTGTTTCGGAACTCTCACGCAGTAAAAGTTTGGTGGTTGTAGTTTCCGAAACCCGTTGAATTGGTTTTAAAAATCTTTCTTTTGCCCCATTGACACTGAAAATCAATAGTATCGCATTAATTGCAAGTAAGCCAAGAAGTATGCTAAAAAATAGTACCATATTGTTGTTGCCAAATTAATGTTAAACAAAAGTACGGTTTTTCCTATAGGATCGTGTTTACGGGATCATTAATGTTGTGTAAACTCAAATTTTTGTGGCGATTGTAGATTATCCTATCAATTTTTGAGAAAATACTTGATTAAGAATAGGATAATTATAAAAGTTATAAATGAAATAAGGATCCAAACAACACCTTTGTAATTTTTCTTGTGCAATTTCTTATCCTTTTTATAAGAAAGTGAAACAATTACCACAAATGCGATAAAAAAGAGTATGGCAAATATCAACTGTCCGGTACTGAACATATATTTATATTTTTATGCAAAACTAAATCAATTCGAGTATAATGGAAAGTAAAATTAGAGCCGTGGAGCTGTTCCACAATTCTTTTGGTCTGGGAGTGCAGCAAAATCCAAAAGCAGATTTGGGAAAAGAAAAGAACCTATTGCGTTTTAATTTAATGGATGAAGAGAACAAAGAGTATCTGGAGGCAGCCAATAGCAACGACCTTGTGGAGGTGGCCGATGCACTTGGTGATATGCTCTATATTCTCTGTGGTACTATTTTGGAGCACGGGATGCAATATAAAATAGAAGAAGTTTTCGAAGAGATTCAAAAAAGCAACATGAGTAAGTTAGGGGCAGACGGCAAACCAATATATAGGGAAGATGGAAAGGTGTTGAAAGGCCCCAATTATTTTAAGCCCGATATTAAAACAATCATGGATAAATAAAAAAAGCACCTTTTAAAAGGTGCTTTTTTTATTATTGGGCGACTTCATATCGCCAACCAAATTTATCTTCGGCCCTATTATATTGTATGTCCGTAATTCGTTTTTTCAATAAAGAGGCGTAGCTGTTTTCCAATTCAGGAAGGTCGTAATCTTGACCTTTGTATCCAAACCCTGCAATTGGGGATATAACCGCAGCGGTTCCAGCTCCGAACATTTCTTTAAGTGAACCATTTTTAGCCGCTTCCACCAATTCGTGAACCGAAACTTTACGCACCTCGGTTGTAATGCCCTCGTCATTGGCAATGTCCAAAATGCTCTTACGGGTAATTCCATCCAAGATTCTGTCATTGGTAGGAGCCGTTAATAAGGTATCTCCGATTCGAACAAAAACGTTCATCGCTCCTGCCTCTTCTATAAATTCGTGGGTGTTGTCGTCCGTCCAAATAACCTGTTGGTAGCCTTTTTCAGCCGCCAATTGGGTTGGGTAGAACTGACCCGCGTAGTTTCCACCGGCTTTTGCAAATCCCACACCACCGTTAGCGGCACGGGAATAGGTTTCTTCAATAAGCACTTTTACTTTTCCAGAAAAATAAGCACCCGATGGTGCGCAGGCAATAATGAATTTATATTCATCTGCAGGAGACGCATGGAAGCCGTTTCCAGAAGCAAAAATAAAGGGCCTTATATATAAGGAACTCCCCGGGTTTTGAGGAATCCAATCACTTTCCACTTGGATCAATGCATTCAGCCCGTCCATAAAATGAGCTTCCGGTAGTTCTGGAATGGCCAATCGCTTGGCAGATTTGTTCAAACGTTTAAAGTTCTCCAAAGGACGGAACAACCATACTTTGCCATCTTCATCCTTATAGGCTTTCATGCCCTCAAAAATGGACTGCCCATAATGAAAGATTTTGGCAGATGGATCTAAAGTAATGGGTTGGTAAGGGACCACTTTTGGAGCAGACCACTCCCCGTTCTTATAATCACAGACCAACATATGGTCGGAATATACACTTCCAAAGGAAAGGTTGTCAAAATCAACATCTTGAATTTTGGATGTTTTCGACTTCTCGATAGCTACATTGTTCGCCATTGTTTCCATATCTCTTACATTTGCAAAGTTAAAATTAGCTATTTATTGTTAGTTTTGAACCATTACCAAATCTAATTTTCGTACTTCAAACACATTAACCATAAAGTTGTAAAAAAATGAAGGTTTTTAACAAATTCACTATTGTTTTCTTAACCGTGTTGGCATTTTCTTCCTGTAAAAAGGATACCATAAAAGGCGATTATTTTGGTGCAGCGTTCCAAATTTCTTCCGAAGCTGAAAAATCTGCCACTGCTTATGCGGATTTAACCACCAAAGATTCCCTGCAAACCCAAATGATAGGTGAGATAACCGAGGTGTGCCAAGCCAAAGGTTGTTGGATGAAGGTAAAGTTGGATTCTGAAGAAGAGGTTTTTGTGAGATTTAAGGATTACGGATTCTTTGTGCCGAAAGATGCTGCAGGCAAAACAGTTGTAATGAACGGTGCAGCTTTTTTTGAAGAAATGTCTGTGGACGATCAACGGCATTATGCCGAAGATGAAGGTGCATCCGAAAGTGAATTGGCATTGATAACAAGCCCTAAAAAAACATATCGATTTGAAGCAGATGGAGTACTTATAGCCCACCAGCCTTGAAAAGAAAAATCATAATCACGGGCGATGGCTCAAAGACCATCCACATAGAGGATTGGAACGAACAGTACCATTCCAAACACGGTGCGGTTCAAGAAGCTTACCACGTATTTATAAAACACGGACTTCAATTGTTCCACGATACCGAAATCAATATATTGGAAATTGGTTTTGGAACGGGCTTGAATGCTCTGATCACCTATTTGGAAGCCCCAAAGCAACAGCTCAAAATCAATTATACCGGTGTAGAGGCTTTTCCCGTTGAAATGACCGAGGTGGAACAATTGGATTATTGCCAGCAATTGGGCGCAGAGAATCTGGAAGCAGTTTTTCAGCACATGCACCAGATTCCTTGGGAATCGCCTAAAACCATTTCAGAAGGTTTTACATTACATAAACAGCAAAAGGACTTTAAGGAAATAACCGATTCAAATCGGTACCATCTCATTTATTTTGATGCCTTTGGAGCAAGGGTGCAACCCGAACTGTGGACAGAGGAAATATTCGAAATTATGCATACTTCTCTTCAACAAGGAGGCGTTTTAGTAACTTATGCAGCAAAGGGTAGTGTGCGAAGGGCCATGCAAGCAGTTGGTTTTACCGTGGAGCGTTTACCCGGCCCTCCAGGTAAAAGAGAGATGTTACGGGCCATAAAAAACTGATTTTAGACCAAATTTTAAGATTTCGGTCTTTTGAAATCATAAAAAGTGATAAAATTTGCCCAATAGTGTTAAACCTAAATTAAGGTCTGAAAAACAGCACTATAAAGGTGTAATTTTGTCCAAAATGATAGTATGAGGGTATTGATTACAGGGGCTACAGGATTGGTGGGGCAGGCCATTGTTAAAGTACTGCAACACAAAGGTATCCCGATTAACTATTTAACGACCAGTAAGGAGAAAATTTCGTCAAATGAAGATTTCCAAGGATACTATTGGAATCCTTCGAAAGGCGAAATCGATTTGGATTGCTTTAAAAATGTTCAGGCCATTATCAATTTGGCTGGGTCGAGCATTGCCAAACGCTGGACACCTTCCAACAAAAAGAAAATACTATCCAGTAGGGTGGATAGTTTGTCAACCCTTAAAAAAGGACTTGAAAAAGTCGGCTCCCAAGAAGTGGAGTGTTTTGTTTCCGCTTCTGCTATCGGTATTTACCCAGATTCCACCTCTAATTATTACGATGAAGACACCAAAGCTATTGATGATGGTTTTTTAGGAGAAGTGGTGAAAAAATGGGAGGCAGAAGCCGATACCTTTAAAGAATTAGGGCTGGATGTGGCCAAAATTAGAATTGGGTTGGTACTTTCTACGGAAGGAGGGGCCTTGCCAAAAATGGCCATGCCCATCAAAAATTATATTGGTGCCCCACTGGGATCGGGTGAACAATGGCAGTCATGGATCCACATTGATGATTTGGCGCAACTTTTCGTTTTTATCATCGAAAATAATTTAAGCGGCGTGTTTAATGGAGTAGCGCCCAATCCCATAACAAATACCAAGCTTACACAAAAACTTGCAGAAGTTTTGGACAAACCATTATGGTTACCAAAGGTGCCCCAGTTTCTATTGAAGGCTGTCTTGGGTAAAATGTCATATCTGCTGCTTTCGAGTCAACGCGTGAGCTGTAAAAAAGTGGAAGACGAGGGATTTACATTTCAGTATTCCAATATTTGTGTGGCTTTGAACGATTTGTATATGGAAAATAACGAGGAATTAAAAGCATTGGAAGCCGCTGAAAATGAATTGATTTAAATATTACTCCATAGTTTAACCTACTCAAAGTCCGCTTTTGCGGATTTTTTTATGTTTTGCTGTGACATTTTGACATTTTTAGACAATTGGCAGTACTTTTGCCACTTCATATTGGTAAAATTTAATAGACATGAGCGATAAAAGTAAGGTTGAGGAAATGGAAGAGGAGTCCAAAAAAGGACAAACCGACGGGAGTACTGAGCTGAACGGAGAACATATAAACGGTGAGCAAGCCGAAGAACAACAAGAAGAGATTTCTGTGGAGGATCAATTGAAGGAAGATTTGGCGAAAGAGAAGGATAAGTTCCTAAGATTATTTGCCGAATTTGAAAACTTTAAAAAGCGAACTTCCAAAGAACGGATGGATTTGTTCAAAACCGCAGGACAAGAAGTCATTGTGGCAATGCTACCGGTTATGGACGATTTTGATCGTGCCCTAAAAGAACTTGCCAAGTCTGAGGATAAGGAAATGTTCAAAGGGGTGGAACTCATCAGCAATAAATTCAAGGAAACTTTAAAGAACAAGGGCCTGGAGCAAGTCGAAGTTGGTGAAGGCGATGTTTTCGATGCCGAAGTGCACGATGCCATCACCCAGATTCCTGCTCCGGACAAAAAATTAAAAGGGAAAATTATCGATGTGGTCGAAAAAGGATACAAACTTGGCGACCGCATAATTAGACACCCTAAAGTTGTTGTTGGAAACTAAACATTTATGAAGGAGGATTATTACGACATATTAGGAGTATCCAAAGGAGCTTCTGCAGCAGAAATTAAAAAAGCCTATAGAAAAAAGGCCATTGAATTTCACCCCGACAAGAACCCTGGCGATGCCAAGGCGGAGGAAATGTTCAAAAAAGCAGCAGAAGCATACGAGGTGTTGGGTGATCCTGACAAAAAAGCCAAGTACGATCAATTCGGGCACGCTGCTTTCGACGGAAGCCAAGGATTTGGTGGCGGAGGCATGAACATGGAAGATATCTTCAGTCAGTTTGGGGATATTTTTGGTGGAGCCTTTGGTGGTGGATTCAGTGGTTTTGGTGGATTTGGCGGTGGTGGTCAACGCAGAATGAAAGGGAGTAACCTTCGTATCCGTGTAAAGCTCACTTTAGAAGAAGTGGCCAATGGTGTGGAGAAAAAAGTGAAGGTACGCCGTAAGCTTCAGGCCGATGGTGTCACCTACAAAACTTGCCATACCTGTAATGGTACCGGTCAGATTATGAAAGTGACCAATACCATTTTGGGGCGTATGCAAACCGCTACTACCTGTTCTACCTGCGGAGGCTCTGGCCAAACCATAGATAAAAAACCAGCCGATGCAGATGCTCAGGGATTGAAGGTGGTTGAGGAAACCGTATCCATTAAAATTCCGCCAGGTGTAGAGGATGGCATGCAATTGAAGGTGGCCGGAAAAGGAAACGCAGCCCCTGGCAACGGAATTTCAGGTGATTTGTTGGTGGCTATTGAAACAGTGGAGCACGATACCTTGAAACGTGAAGGTGACAATTTGCACTATGATCTGTACATCAGTATTTCGGAAGCTGTTTTGGGCAGTTCCAAGGAAATTGATGCTGTGGGAGGAAAAGTTCGCATTAAATTGGAACCTGGAATTCAGTCAGGAAAAATATTGAGATTAAGAGGAAAAGGGATTACAAGTTTAAACGGATATGGAAGCGGAGACCTTTTGGTTCACGTGAATGTTTGGACGCCAAAGACCCTAAATAAAGAGCAAAAAGAATTTTTTGAACGTATGCAAGGCGATGAAAATTTCACTCCAAGGCCCGAAAAATCTGATAAATCCTTCTTTGAGAAGGTAAAAGATATGTTCTCTTAGGAAGAAAAATCTTTGTGTTTAAATAAAAAACGTATATTTGAAACTGATGTTGGGTGACCGATATCTAATTTTCTTTTTCATAGCAATTTTTTTCCCATCCTTAATTTGATTTAAGGGTGGGTTTTTGTTTTTAAGGGAAACCCTTGTTTTTCAACAATTACATATCTTTGAAAAAATAGATTACATGGATCATATCCTTGTTGCCAAAAATGTGTCCAAAACTTATGGAGACTATACCGCATTGCGCAACATATCGCTAGAAATCCCAACCAATTGTATTTACGGACTTTTGGGCCCAAACGGGGCAGGAAAGACCTCATTTATAAGGATTATTAACCAGATAACCCACCAAGATTCGGGCGAGGTTTTGTTTAATGGGGAGCCTTTGGCACCCCACCATATTGCCCTGATTGGTTATTTGCCAGAAGAGCGCGGATTGTACAAAAGTATGAAGGTAGGGGAGCAGGCACTCTATTTGGCTCAATTGAAAGGGTTGACCAAAGTCGAGGCAAAAACTCGATTAAAATATTGGTTCGATCGTTTGGACATTGGTGACTGGTGGAACAAAAAGGTACAGGAGCTATCCAAAGGAATGGCACAGAAAATACAATTTATTGTAACCGTGCTGCACGAACCCAAACTTCTCATCTTTGATGAGCCCTTTAGTGGTTTTGACCCTATAAACGCCAATATTATAAAGGATGAGATCCTACAATTGAAGGAAAATGGAACCTCTATCATTTTTTCTACCCACCGTATGGAATCTGTGGAAGAACTTTGTGAGTACATCGCATTGATTCATAAGTCGGAGAAGATTTTGGACGGAAAACTATCCGATATCAAGAGAGCCTATAAAAACAATATTTTTAATATTGGTCTTCAGGTGAAGGAAGGTGCACACGACCTTTTGAAAACATTGGAAGGAAAGTTCAGCATTCTTTCATCCCATATCGATTTGGCAGAACATCAACTGGATTTTAAGGTGCAACTTCCGAATTCAAATACTGCAGAGGTTTTGACCAAACTTTCTAGAATGGCCAACATCAATCGATTTGAGGAAACCATTCCATCGGCCAACGATATTTTCATTCAAACCGTAAACAACAAGGACAATGGCAAGTAAGATCGGATTGATCATAAAACGGGAATATTTGGCAAAGGTCCGTAACCGCTCCTTTGTGGTGATGACCATTTTAAGTCCACTGTTGATTGTGGGAATGATCGTGTTGATTGCGTATTTGGCCAAGGTCAATGATGATGAAACTCGCGTGGTAGCCGTTCTGAACGAGAGCAGTTTTTTTATGGAAGAATTTCAACCTACCAAAAACCTGTCTTTTGTGCAGTTTGATGGGATTGGTTTGGAGGAGGCCAAAGATTCTACCAGCGCTTTGGAGTATTATGGATTGTTGTACCTGCCCAATGAGCAAAATGTGGAAAAAACCGCCAAGGGCAGTTATCTGTTTACCAAGGACAACCCCAATACCAACATTACTCAAAAATTAGAGAATATTTTTCAAAGGCAACTGCGGCAAGACCGATTGCAAAAATTAGGGGTAAGCTCCCAACAGTTTTCTACGGTAGAAGCTCCTTTTGAAATCAATTTGGCCACTTTTGAGGGTGAAAAGAGCATGAAGGGGATTAACGAAATCAAAGCCGTGATCGGTGGCGGATTTGGTTATGCGATTATGATGTTCATCATTATATATGGCGGGTTTGTAATGCGCAGTGTAATTGAAGAAAAAACCAGTCGCATTATTGAAGTGATCATATCATCGGTAAAACCCTTTCAATTAATGTTGGGTAAAATTATCGGTACTTCTTTGGCAGGATTGACCCAATTTACCATTTGGATCATATCTGCATCCATACTTTTAACGCTTGCAGTAATGATTTTCGGAATAGATTTGGCCCAACTCTCAGGAGATACTGGCATGAATGCAGGACCTATGGGGGCTGGAATGTCACAGATAGAGGGAATGGACAGTGAAATGCTGCTATATGCCCAAGAAATTTTGGATATCCCGTGGGGATTGTTGATCATTTCCTTCTTTATCTATTTTGTGTTGGGCTATTTGATCTATAGTTCCATTTATGCAGCGATCGGAGCGGCGGTGGATAATGAGACAGATACACAGCAATTTATATTTCCTATTATTTTACCTTTGATGTTGGCCATCTATGTTGGGTTCTTCTCTGTTTTTAGCAATCCACATGGGCCCATTGCAGTAGCATTTTCATTGTTTCCGTTGACCTCGCCCATAGTAATGCTGATGCGTTTACCGGGTGGCATTGGAGAAGGAGGCGTGCCGCTGTGGCAATTTTTAACATCTGTTGGGTTGTTGATAGTTACCTTCTTAGGTATCGTGACCTTGGCAGCAAAAATATACAGGACAGGTATTTTAATGTATGGTAAAAAACCAACCTACAAAGAATTGATCAAATGGTTGAAATATTAAAGTAATTATGCAAGAAGGAGCAGAAGACTTAAAAGAGATTATTAAAGAAGATGTATGGGGCACCATCAAGGACTTTTTAAATCTTGGTGTTCATCTTGGTGAGGGCGATAAATCGATTCACTTGACCATCGGCTTATTGCTGCTTTTAACCTTTGCTCTAGTAGCTACCAAGTTTATTTTAAAATGGCTGCGACACTTAATTACGCGTAAAATGGAGCAAGAGGACAAACAAAAGTTCTCCAGTGTATTCAAATTTCTTAATTACGTAGTTTATTTAATCGCAGTAGTTTTCACCCTTAGTGCCGCAGGGGTAGACATCACTTTACTCATAACCGCATCGGCAGCCCTGTTTGTAGGTTTAGGTCTGGCCTTGCAAGAATTGTTCAAGGATATTCTTGGAGGTATCTTCATTATAATAGATAAATCCTTACAAGTGGGTGATGTGGTCGAAGTTGATGGTAAAGTAGGTAAGGTTTTCGAAATCAAATTGAGAACAACCAGAGCCATTACCCGTGATGACAAAGTTTTGATTTTACCGAATCATAAGTTCATAAGCGACATCGTTTATAATTATACCCAAAACCACAAAACAACCCGTGAAAAGGTGAGCGTGGGGGTGGCTTATGGGAGTGACGTGCAATTGGTGACCAAGATTTTGGAAGAAATAGCGAGTACACAAAAGCAGATCTTAAAAAATCCCAAGCCCTTTGTTTTGTTCGAGGACTTTGGAGATTCCGCTTTGATATTTTCAATTTTCTTTTTCACCAACGATACCTTTAGAGATCCTAGGATCAAAAGCGAAATGCGTTATAAAATTGATGCCAAGTTTAGGGAAAACAATGTTTCAATTCCATTCCCGCAGAGAGATGTACATATTATTCAGCCAAAACAATAGAGCAGATAAAAACCTCAAAATTTCATAAGGCAAACTGGAAGCTGTTGGCTTTCGTTGTACTACTATGTGCTCAACTTGGTTGGGGACAAAGTACCGATATTCTCAGATTCGATTATTTGAATATTCCCGAAAACGATGCTGGAATGAAAACCCAGAGGTATAAGGCCCTTTTCAATTACCCCATCAAGCTTAACGCAAAGAACGATTACCTGATTACGGGCTTTGAGTACAATAGGTTCGATATGGATTATTCCAGGGACCTTCCTTTTGATAAGAGCGAATTAATTCGTTTTCATGTGGTTGATTTTAATGCTGGCATCATTACCAAATTGAATGAAAACTGGAATTTTATCGCCATCCTAACACCGAGATTGGCTTCCAACTTATTGGATGGCACTGAAACGGATGACTTTTTTATGAACGCCACCGCTACCATTTGGAAAGAGCGCCCCAATGCTGATAAACCGTATCGTTTGGTACTCGGCTTAACCTATAACAGTACCACTGGATTGCCGGTTCCGCTGCCTTTGATCAATTATTACAGAAGGTTCCATCCCAATTGGTCGTATACCCTTGGGATACCGAGAACCAACTTTAGGCACCACATTAATAAAAAACATTTCGTAGAGTTGGCATTGTTCTTGGATGGTTACTATATCAACCTTCAGAACGATGTAATCATGGAAGACGGGGAAGTGGCCTCAAAAATATCATTGACCGCATTGGTGGGGAGTATAGGCTACCAGTATAATATATCCAATCGAATGGCTTTGTTTGCTACCTTGGGAAGATCGGTGATTCAAGAAGGAATACTTCGGAACGATGATCAAGGATCAGTATATTTATTGAATAACGAGTCAAGTTTTTATATTAGGACAGGATTCAAAATAGGAATTTTTTAAACTTTAGGTATGTCAAAAATTTTGGTAATAGAAGATGAATCAGCCATTCGTAGAGTGCTTGTAAAGATTCTTGCGGAAGAGAACGATAATTATAGCGTCCATGAGGCCGAAAATGGCCTTGAAGGTATTGAAGCCGTAAAAAAGGAGGATTTTGACCTTGTGCTTTGCGATATAAAAATGCCTAAAATGGATGGTGTTGAGGTCTTGGAAGCTGCCAAAAAGATAAAACCTGAAATTCCTTTTATCATGATTTCCGGTCATGGTGATTTGGATACCGCCGTTAATACCATGCGACTAGGAGCCTTTGATTATATTTCCAAGCCGCCAGATTTAAACCGTTTGCTGACCACGGTTCGAAATGCTCTGGACAGAAAGGAACTGGTGGTAGAGAACAAGATCCTTAAAAAGAAGGTATCCAAAAACTACGAAATGGTTGGGGAAAGCGAAGCGATTGGCGCCATAAAGGATATGATAGAAAAAGTGGCCCCGACCGATGCACGTGTGCTTATTACAGGTTCCAATGGAACGGGTAAGGAATTGGTGGCCCATTGGGTCCATCAAAAAAGCCCACGTTCCTCTGCACCATTTATAGAGGTAAATTGTGCAGCTATCCCCTCCGAGTTGATAGAAAGTGAATTGTTCGGCCATGTAAAAGGGGCTTTTACTTCAGCCGTAAAGGATCGTGCCGGTAAATTTGAAGCCGCAAATAAAGGCACCATATTCTTGGATGAGATTGGCGATATGAGTCTTTCCGCCCAAGCGAAAGTTTTGAGGGCGCTTCAAGAAAACAAAATCTCCAGAGTTGGTTCCGATAAAGATATTAAGGTAGATGTTCGTGTACTTGCCGCAACCAATAAGGATTTAAAGAAAGAAATTGAAGACGGTAAATTCAGGGAAGACCTTTACCATAGGTTGGCAGTGATTTTGATTAAAGTTCCTGCGCTGAACGATAGACGTGACGATATTCCATTATTGATAGAGTATTTTTCGCAAAAAATTGCAGCGGAGCAGGGAACAACTCAAAAAAGCTTTTCCAAAAAAGCATTGGAGCTATTAAAGAGTTACGATTGGACAGGTAATGTGCGTGAACTCCGAAATGTGGTGGAACGCTTGATTATTTTGGGGGGCAAGGAAGTTTCTGAGGACGACGTGAAGCTGTTTGCCAGCAAATAGAATCAATTACAGTTTTTAAGTCTGTTCAAAGCACTTTCCGATAAGGCTTTTACACGTTGGTGATATTCCTTTTTATGCGGTGAAAGTTCGGTGTTGAGCAAAACCAAACGCGATTCCTCGTAAATATTGGAGATAAAACGCTGTGCATCCGGACAGTCTACATCGGTGACCACTTTATCCAGAGAAGTCTCAAAACTCAATAAACAATTATGGACTTGTTGCTTAATGGCAGCTCCTTGGGTCAATAATATAGAGCTTTCGGTTTCCAGCGCTTGTTTGGTATTTAACACCAATACATTGCTGCCATAGCTGCTTTCGGTTTCCTGTTCAAAAATGCGCAATACTTTTTCCCCTATCATAACATTCTCCAGTGCCATATGTAAGTCGGTTTTGGAATGTTGAAACGAACCTGATTTTGTGGCCTTCTTTAAATGGGAAAGTACTTTTTCCAAACTTTCAATGGTGCCATCACAACCACAATCCAAAAAATTGCCCCTGGTTTTCTCAATACTGTTCAAGGCTTTGTACGCATGGTATTTGGCCATGTTGATGTCCTTGGCGGAGACAGCATTTTGAATTTGGCTTTTAATGTAATCTAGATTGGAACTTGCATAGGTGCAAGCTTGGGGAGTTTTGAATGAGGAAGTCATGATCAACAGGCCAATAAGGCCTATGATGAAGACTACAAGTAGGATTATATTCTTCTTATTCATAACGCTTTAGATTTGGGACTTGTGCGTACTGATATTCATAAAGTTAAAGGGCTCATCCATTTTGTAGGAAAATTAATCGACCAAAGCACCAAGATCCACTATAAAAGGTAAAAAGGTCGATGAAATGCGCACAGTCTTACAAATATTTCAAAATGCTCAAAAAGGATTATCTTCATTCCAATGAAAAATATAGCATCAACCACGTATCGGGTGCAGGGAACACTCGATTTACACCAAGAACCTACTTACGAGGATTTTGGTGCCTCGGAAAAGGAATTGAAAAAAGCATTGAAGAAGGTTCGTAAAGAATTGGGCGAATTTCAAGATACTTTATATGCCCATGGTAAATATGGGGTTTTGGTTTGTCTACAAGGCATGGATACTGCGGGAAAGGATAGTCTAATTCGAGAAGTTTTTAAAGATTTTAATGTCCGCGGAGTTGTGGTACACAGTTTTAAAGTGCCCTCTACTTTGGAGAAGAAACACGATTATTTATGGCGACACTACATCGCCTTGCCAGAACGCGGAAAATTCTCTGTATTTAACCGAACACATTATGAAAATGTATTGGTCACCAAAGTGCATCCTGAGTATATTTTGGGTGAAAACCTTCCCGAGGTAAACGAAGTTGGGGATATTGATCAGGCATTTTGGGAAAAACGATATCAGCAAATCCGTGAATTTGAACAACACGTGGCTCAAAATGGAACCATCATATTCAAATTTTTCCTTAATCTTTCCAAAGAAGAACAACGTCAACGATTGTTGCGCAGAATTCATTTAAAACAAAAGAACTGGAAATTTTCACCTGGCGATTTAAAGGAACGAAAGTTATGGGACCAATACCAAGCCTGTTACCAAGAGGCATTGAACAAAACTTCAGAAGCGTATGCGCCGTGGTTTGTGATTCCAGCAGATAATAAAGAAGCGGCTCGGTTAATTGTGGCAACGATCATGCTGGAAGCGTTAAAAAAGTACAAAGATATCGAGGAACCCGAGTTGGACGATGAAATAAAGGCTAATTTAGAAACCTTTAAACAAGAACTGGAAAAAGAAACCACATGAGAGCATTCCTACTTTTGGCCTTTTTATTGGTCAGCACCCCATTTTTTTCCCAATCAGCAGACGAAAAACAAATCAAATCCATTTACGATAAGGCATTAACCGATGGAAAGGCCTACGATTGGCTCAATTATTTATCCAATCAAATTGGCGGACGTCTTTCGGGCTCCGTTCAGGCACAAGAGGCAGTGGAGTATACCAAATCGCAATTAGACTCACTAGGATTAGACCGTGTGTGGCTGCAACCCGTAATGGTACCCAAATGGGTGAGAGGTGTGCCAGAGTTCGCCTATTTTGAAACCAAACCCGGTTTGACCACCAATGTGCCCATTTGTGCGTTGGGCGGTTCTGTGTCTACGCCGAGCGGTGGCTTAAAAGCCAATGTGGTGGAAGTTCAGGGCATAGAAGAATTGGAAAAATTGGGCAGGGATAAAATCGAGGGAAAAATTGTTTTCTATAACCGTCCGATGGATCCCACCTTGATCAATACGTTTACGGCATATTCTGGCTGTGTAGATCAAAGAAGCACAGGGGCAGTGGAAGCAGCCAAATTTGGAGCCGTTGGTGTTATTGTTCGTTCCATGAATTTGAGATTGGACGATTACCCCCACACCGGAAACATGAGATACGGCGACACTCCAGTAAGTGAAAGAATTCCTGCAGCTGCCATTAGTACCAATGGTGCTGAATTATTGAGCACCACCTTAAAATTGAATCCTGATGTCAAGTTTTATTTTAAGCAAAACTGCAAGCAGTTGGAAGATGTGCAATCTTATAATGTGATTGGAGAAATTACAGGAAGTGAATACCCTAACGAGATTATGGTTGTAGGGGGGCATTTGGACTCTTGGGATTTGGGGGATGGCTCCCACGATGATGGCGCAGGTTGTGTGCAAAGTATGGATGTGTTGCGATTGTTGAAGGAAACAGGATATCGCCCAAAAAGAACGTTGCGTGTTGTACTATTTATGAACGAAGAAAATGGAATGCGCGGAGGAAACAAATATGCCGAGGTGGCCCGAAACAAAAATGAAAAACATGTGTTTGCACTGGAAAGCGATTCAGGTGGTTTTACCCCTAGGGGATTTTCCATCGATGCCTCCGAAGAAAATATCAAACATATTCAAGGGTGGAGAGACCTGTTTGAGCCCTATTTGATTCATATGTTTATTAAAGGAGGTAGTGGTGCCGATATTGGACCATTAAAAGAAGAGGGAATGGTACTTGCTGGACTTAGACCCGATAGTCAACGTTATTTTGATCATCACCATGCCGAGAATGATACCTTTGAGCACGTGAACAAACGCGAATTGGAGTTGGGTGCTGCCACCATGGCCAGTTTGGTGTATCTGATTGATAAATACGGTACCGTACCAACTCAAAAAATAAAAGGATAACACCTATTTTTCGTGGAAAAGACCGTTCCAATATTAATTGGGGCGGTTTTTTTATGCCCTAGTATGTAGTTTTTTCCGACCGCCCTTTTTCATTTGTTTGGGGCCGTACCAGAGCCAGAATCCGGTAATGGTAAAAATCAACAGGGAAATTCCCATCACTGAGGTATAGGTCAATTTAATAAAACTCCCCGTACCCAAATAGTCATCCAAAATGGAACCGTCATGTACATTTTCCAAGAAATCCGATCGTCTTTTTCCAATGGAGAGTACATTTCCCGTGGCTCCATCCAATTGAATCTCCATATACTGTTCAAAAAAAACGAATTTTACGGAGCCTTTGTCTTTTCTCATATCAATGCGATCTAATTCTATGGATAAATCGGGAGCAACTTTTTGATGTAAAGTAGTACAGGCGATGGTGTGTAAACTGTCAATGGGAAGCCATTGGGTAAGGTCTGATGTGGTGCCTTTTTGGGTTTTGGGAATAATGTAGCCGTTAGAGTTCTTTTTCCATCCTAAAAAGAGTCCTGAAATTGAAATAATAAAGAAAAAAATGAATAATAAAGCTCCTGTGGTTCGGTGTACTTTTCTAAAAATGCGTAATACTTTGGCCTGCTTCTTCCTTTTGCCCATTCGTGCCTGTTAAAAACGCTAAAGATCAATAAAATAAATGAAAGGCGAAAGAGTGTGAAGATTGGATTGCATCGCTACACACACGATTTAACTTAACTTTTAGAATTGATGGGTGCTGTTTGAAATCCAAATTTAAGAGCCCGCGATTGGAGATCCAAAAATACCAACCGCTAGTTCTATCCATAACAATAGAAAGAGTCCAACAATGGCCAAAACCCAAAAAATCCTTTTTTGTGAGCTTTTTGATTTCTTCAAAATAAAATCAATTGAAAAACCTACTGCGGACAAAAGTATTCCAACTACTAAAAAGTCAAAGGCGGACCATTGTACCTCGGCAGTGAATTGCATGGCAATAAACGGAACCAATAATAAGGTAGCCACTGAAATAAGGATGATGTGTGTTCTTGAAAGTGTCATAAGGTTAAGATAAGAATTTTTTCAATATTGAATTAAAATTTACTCTAATGATTGTCGGTAACTTTCAATTTCTTGGATTAAAGCGTTACACTCCTCAATGATTTCCACGTAATTATCCCGTCGGGAATATGCGCCATTTAATTGAATGGCATTTAGTAAATTGTGATTGTCTTTTAGGGCCAAAATATTTTCGGCGGAGTAATGGGCCATGTTGGGCATTCCTTCGGACAACAGTGTCAATAAATTGTTGGTAGCGGTCCCAAATGTAAAATCTTCTTCCTTTTCCAAACTTTCGTAAGCATTGTAGAGTTTTATGATTTTTTCTCGAACAAAATCATCCTGTATTACTTGTAGGTCCGAGTTGGTAGTCATTTCCACATAAGTGGACTTTAATGGAATATAAGGTTGAATGGGGCGCCACTGGTAATCAAAATATGTAATGATCGAGTCGCCGGCCTTGTTATTTCGAACCATATCCAAAAGTGCATTTTTGGTTCTAGCTTGGTTTTTGAGTTGCTGTAAAGTGATCGTTAACCCCAAGGCATCTTGCTGTAGCTCGGCAACGAGATTTTTGAGGTACTTTTTTTCCAGCTCCCGTTCGGTTTGTTGTTGCTTCCAGTCATTGATTTGTATGGCTATAAGTATCCCGATGACCACCAATAAAATTTCGCCAATGGCATATTTAAAATACCTTCCCGTTTTACCTTCGGATAGCAAGTTTTGTCTAAGCCTTCTAAATAATTTTATCATAGGTAGGCAATTGATTATGAAAAAATACAACGGTTTAAATGACCATTAGTTACCGTTTAAATTAGCGATTATTTTTGGTTAAGAGTCTCGGCTATTGTGGGTGACTCGAAGGGCAGCACTATAGCTGTTGTTGTAGCACGTTTTTATTTTTTATCTAAACCAGAATGCCAGGTATCCATACATACCTTCCAATCGCCACTGTCATTCTTCCTCCAAGTAGCAACATATACTCCGCGGTTATAGGAACTGTCCTTTGTTGCTCTATCTATAAAATATTCAACGTAACCTCCGATTGTAACCACTTGATTTTGACTGATTATCATTTTTGGTTCGTCAAAACTTTCTAAATGCAGTTTTTTGACTTTTAAATAGCCATTCCAATTTTTTATTTGTTCCTCAACACCTTTTTGTAAATTACCAGAAGGCGTAACTCTTATGAAGTCATTCTCAAAATATTTAAAAAATTCATCTGTGCCCTCTCCATAGGAATTATACATGTCATTATATGTGTTTAATACCTGATTCTTAATATCAGCTTCATTTAATTTCTTTTCAGAACAACTGTAAATTAGTATGATTCCTAAGATGAATATTGTTAATTTGCCCATGGTTAGTGTTTTATGTTCTTTTAGTGGTCAACTTCAAAACTTCTAAAGCATTACAACGGTAATAAATCTAAAATAACAGTTTTAAATATATTTTAACCGTTTGAAGTCAATTTATTACCTGATAATAAACATTTTAAGTGTAATAGCCTCGATGAGATTTGGAGCCAATAGGAAACATTATTATCACGGTTCCTAAACCATAAATGCTTTTCCTCTTGCCTATAAACCCGTATCTTTGCCATCTTGGAAAAATTCAGGAAAAACGATTCTAATAATCTATTAATCACATACAATGCAAGACGGAATCTACGCAAAATTCAATACCTCTAAAGGAGAAATTTTGGTGAAACTTACACACGACAAAACTCCTGGTACCGTGGGCAATTTTGTTGCCTTGGCAGAGGGTAATATGGAAAACAGTGCTAAACCACAGGGCAAACCTTATTATGATGGATTGAAGTTCCATAGGGTAATTGCCGATTTTATGATTCAAGGAGGGTGCCCCCTTGGGACCGGAACCGGTGACCCCGGATATAAATTCGATGATGAGTTTCACCCTGATTTGGTACACGATGTACCGGGAGTACTTTCTATGGCCAATGCAGGTCCAGGTACCAATGGCAGTCAGTTTTTCATCACGCACGTAGCAACTCCATGGTTGGATAACAAGCACACTGTTTTTGGTCATGTCGTTGAAGGTCAGGATATTGTAGATGCCATTGCGCAGGGAGATCAAATAGATACTTTGGAAATTGTGAGAGTAGGGGATGAAGCTGAAAACTGGAATGCTATCGAAGCCTTTAGGGTTTTTGAAGGAGCTAGGGAAAGACGTATTGCCGAAGCAAAAGCACAAGCAGAGGCCGAAATGGAAAAATTGGCCGCTGGATTTGATAAAACCGATAGTGGATTACGTTATAAAATCGTTCAAAAAGGAAGTGGGGCCAAAGCCGCAAAAGGAAATACCGTTTCTGTACACTATGAAGGCGCCTTGACCAACGGACAAATTTTTGATTCTTCCTATAAAAGAAAACAACCCATCGATTTTACCTTGGGGGTTGGTCAGGTAATCCCAGGTTGGGACGAGGGGATTGGGCTTTTGCAAGTAGGCGATAAGGCTCGTTTTGTGATTCCTTCGCACTTGGCTTACGGAAGTGCAGGTGCAGGTGGGGTTATTCCTCCAAATGCAACATTGATTTTTGATGTGGAATTAATGGGCGTTAAATAAAAACGTACCCTTAATATAATAGAAAAGCTTCCAGAGATGGGAGCTTTTTTTATTTGGCTCGATTTACGCTTACTAATAGTAGACAAAAGTTAATCGCCAGTAATAAAACTAAAATACTTAAAAATGGATTCATGGTTAGAGTTATTTATTACGTAACAATTGAACGATAAAAAACCCTACCTATTGTGCTAAAAAAAAATGCGATTACTATTTTTTGGAACCGTTTACGCTCCAAACCAACAACAATGCATTCACAATTAAAAGAAAGCTAAGAATTGTAAAAAAGGTGTTCATGCGGTTATTTTGATTAATGGTTGTGGGGAACAGTATTTGTTTATTAGATAGGAAAACTCTTAATGGTTGCGTAGAAAAATTATAAAAAGTTTAAAAAATAAAAAGCCCGGGGAAAACCCGAGCTTATTTTATAAAAAAGTGCACTGTAACCTTAATCTATAACTTGTACGTTAACGGCGTTCAATCCTTTTTTACCTTGTTGTAGTTCGAATTCTACAACATCACCTTCTCTTACTTCGTCGATTAAACCTGAAACGTGTACAAAGTGATCTGTGTTTGAACCATCTTCAGTGATAAATCCATATCCTTTAGAATCATTGAAGAATTTTACTGTTCCTTTACTCATAATAAATATTGAAAAATTAAATATAGTGCAAAGATACGTTTAATTTGGTGGTTATGAGCTTTTAAACAGTTTTTCTTCAAAAAGATTTAAGATGTGGGGTCTGGAGTTAACCGTAAATATGGTTTTATCTCCTCAACACCCTTGGTAAATATGGTTTTAGCCTCTTCTGTAGGAATGGATGGACTCACCACTACCTTTTGTCCGTTTTCCCAGTTGGCAGGTGTCGCTACTTTATGATGGGCTGTTAATTGCAAAGAATCGATGACCCGTAGCAATTCGTAAAAATTTCGTCCAGTGGAAGCAGGATAGGTAAGGGTTAGCTTAATTTTTTTGTCTGGTCCGATGATGAACACGGAGCGTACGGTTAAGGTGTCATCTGCATTCGGATGAATCATATCGTAGAGGTCGGAAACCTTTCTTTCCACATCGGCCACAATAGGAAAGTTGACCTCGGTATGTTGGGTTTCGTTAATATCTTTGATCCACTCTTTGTGCGATTCGGCACCATCCACACTCAAGGCCATCATTTTTACGTTTCTTTTATCGAATTCGTCCTTAAACTTCGCCGCTGTACCCAATTCTGTAGTACAAACAGGGGTAAAATCGGCTGGGTGAGAAAACAAAATTCCCCATCCATCACCTAAATAATCATAAAAGTTAAGAGTTCCTTCAGAGGTTACTGCGGTAAAATCTGGTGCAGTATCGCCTAATCTTAGCGTTGCCATATATTTTGATTTAAATTGATAATTCGGTTATTCCTATAAATTTAGTAGATTATTTTGACCTGTTGGATTATATGCGTTAAAACTGTACTAAACTTTTTTTAATAGAATTTAAGGTTTGGTGCCTGCCTGCGACTATAAGTTCATATTTTTAGGCATGGAAAATCAAGAACTCGAAAAATTACGGTATCCGATCGGAAAATTTCAGGTACCGACCACCATTACCAATAAAGATCTCGAAAACTGGACCTTGGTCTTAGAGCAATTGCCCGAAAAATTGGAAGTCATGGTCATATCTTTGACAGAAGAGCAATTGAAAACCCCATACCGACCCGGTGGGTGGACGGTGAGACAATTGGTACACCATATTTCCGATAGTCACCATAACAGTTATATTCGATTTAAATGGGCGTTAACGGAGGACAATCCCGTAATCAAACCCTACGACGAAAAAGCTTGGGCCGAACTTTTCGATTCCCGAACAGCACCCATCCAAATGTCGCTGGACCATTTAAAAGCCGTACATGCTAAATTGGTGTACTTAATCAAAGGGTTGTCGCAAGAACAGCTCCAGCGAAAATTTATTCACCCAGATGGCAACCAAGAATCCACCGTAGCGGAAAATGTGGGAAGGTATGCATGGCACAGTAACCACCATTTTGCCCATATTGCGAATTTGATTGAGCGAGAAGGCTGGTAGTTACAGTTTTTTGGTCAAAATCCACATGGGTTTTTCTGCATCCAAAACGCCCGGGAGCACCACTTCGCTTTCCCTTTTGATAATGTAACCATTTTTTTGGTAAAAATGAATGGGGTTGCCTTTTTGCATAGCATCCAACCAAACCAGTTTTTTGTTCAAAGACTTGGCCTTGGCCTCAATCCATTGCAGAATTTGTTTGCCCAACCCCTTGCCCGAGTGTGCTTTGAGCAGATATATTTTTTCAGCTTTTAGGGCTTCTTCATTAGTGATTTCATCAATGCCACAGTGATAAACCAATTTTAAAATGCCTACGGTTTCTTCTTCGAGCTTAATAAGGTAATGACCGTTATTTGGATCATTCATTTCCTTTTCAACCACAGTTTTTGTCAATCCATAAGAAATATAGGGCGTAGGATCAGCATTGGTCCACAGATGTAGGTAATGCTCTTTGTAGGATGCGACGCCAACTTCCAAATAGGTATCAATATTGGCGGGGGTGACAGGGATAAAAGTAATGTTCATGGGTTGAAAAAACGAATAAGCTATGCTTCCTTCCACTTAATGTTGCAACCCAGACTAGGTTTTTGGTCGGGGTTGATGGACTCTCCATTCAAAAGGGCTTCCAAGGCATTTCTTAGGTCAGAACCTGTTAATGGAATGCCATTTTGTGGTCTGGAATCATCCAATTGCCCACGGTACACCAAGTTTAAATCAGCATCAAACAGATAAAAATCCGGGGTGCAGGCTGCGTCGTAGGCTTTGGCTGCAGCTTGACTTTCATCATAGAGGTAAGGGAATGTATAATCAGCCTCCTTGGCCTTCTCTTTCATCAAATCTGGGGCATCTTGGGGGTAATTTTCCACATCGTTGCTAGAAATGGCCACAAAACCTATGCCTTTGGCTTGATAGGTCTTTGCCAAATTCGAGATTTCAGGGTTTACATGAATCACAAAAGGGCAGTGGTTGCAAATAAACATGATTACCGTGCCTTTTTCACCTTTTACATCTTCCAATGAAAGAAAGTTGTCGGAAACTGTGTCCAACAAGTTGAAATCGGGAGCTTTTGTTCCCAAAGGGAGCATATTGCTTGGTGTCCTGGCCATACGGAATTTGTTTTGTAGAAAATACAAAAATAAAAAACGACCTGTGAAAAACAGGTCGTTGCATCTATTTTAAAAGTAAAATCTTTTAAATGTCGTCGAAATCCACGTCGGTAAAACTCTCTGTGGTGGAACCGTTTTGACTGAAGGTGTCTTCTTCCTTTTTAAAATCTTTTTGGTGACGTTCCGATATTACTTCTTGCCCTTTTTCGTCGATAATGTAGTCCATCATTTCTTCCATGATTTCTCTAAAAGCGGTAAAATCTTCCTTGTATAGATAAATTTTGTGCTTTTTGTAATGGAAGGAACCATCATCGTGGGTAAATTTTTTGCTTTCGGTAATGGTGAGGTAGTAGTCTCCGGCTTTTGTGCTTCTAACATCGAAGAAGTAAGTTCTTCTACCTGCTCTTAAGACTTTCGAATAAATCTCCTCCTGATCCATTATATCTTTCTCGCCCATGTGGTTTAGTGTTATTTAAAACTATGTTGAATATTGTTACCAAAAATGTAAAAAAAAAGCTAATTCAGCAACTTTTTTAAGATTCTTTGCCCGAGAGTTGATTGAGGTAGAGATCCTTATAGTATCCCTCCTGATTGTTCAGTTCTTCGTGGGTGCCCTCTTGTATGATTTCGCCCTGATCCAGCACAATGATTTTGTCCGCATTTTTGGCCGACGAAACTCTGTGGCTTACGATCAAAGTGGTTTTGCTTTCCGATACTTTCTTCAAATTGTTCAAAATCTCTTCTTCCGTTTCTGTGTCCACCGCAGACAAACAATCATCAAAAAGATATATTTTGGGGTCCTTTAAAAGTGCTCTGGCAATCGAAACCCGCTGCTTTTGTCCACCACTCAAGGTAATGCCGCGTTCCCCCAGAATGGTATCATATTTTTTGGCAAAGCCTAGAATGTTTTTGTGTACCACAGCTTTCTTGGCAACTTCAACAATTTCATTATGGGTGGCATTTTCGTTCCCAAACCGAATGTTGTTTTCAATGGTGTCCGAAAATAAAAAGGCATCTTGTGGTACAGCACCGATGGACTTTCTTAAACTATCCAAATTGATTTTTTGAACGGGCACACCATCCACTAACACTTCTCCAGAAGTAACATCGTAAAGGCGGGCCACCAAATCCAAAATGGTCGATTTTCCTGAACCTGTTTTTCCTAAAATTGCTACGGTTTCTCCAGCCTTAATTTTAAAGGATACATTATTCAAGGCCGTAATTTCGGTATCCTCGTAAGTGAAGGAAACATTCTTGAACTCGATATCGCCATGAATGGATTTTTGTTCTGTAACCGTGTTTTTGATTGCAGGCTCTTCCTGTAAAAACTCATTGATTCTTTTTTGGGAAGCTTCTGCACGTTGCACAATGGAAGTTAACCAGCCCACAACAGCAACCGGCCAGGTAAGCATGTTCACATAAAGAATAAACTCCGCTATAATTCCAACCGTTTCAATTTCCCCGTTGATGTATTGCCTGCCACCAATATAGATCACAAAAATATTACTGATGCCGATCAGCAAAATCATAAGAGGAAAAAACCAGGCATTCACTTTGGCCAAAGACATGCTGGTGTCCTTACCTTCAATGGCCAAATTTTTCATTTCTTCATTCACCCTTGGCTCAATGCTATAGGCCTTGATTACCGAAATCCCCGAAAATGATTCTTGCGTAAAGGTGGAAAGGGTAGACAAATACTCTTGCACCTTAGTGCTCCTTTTGTGGATGACTTTACTGATTTTATATATCAGAACCGATAAAATAGGTAGTGGTAAGAGGGTGTAAGCGGCCAAAGTAGGGGCCTTGATAAACATAAGGGGCACCAAACACACAAAAAGGGTAAACGTTTGTATGCCGTACATGATCGCTGGTCCACCGTACATTCGTACTTGGCTTACATCTTCACTGATTCGGTTCATTAAGTCACCGATACGATTGCTTTTATAAAAGTTGAGGCTCAACAATTGATAATGGTCAAACACCTCATTCTTTAGATCATATTCAATATAACGGGACACATTAATAATGGTCTGTCGCATTAAAAAGGTAAAAAGTCCAGACAACAAAGCCGCACCGATAATAATTAAGATGTACTGCAATAGCATTCCTTTTGCGACCGAAAGGGTGATCACATCAGACAAATAGTCCTCCACTGCCTGTATGGATTTGTTCACATAGGATGGCATGATCAAAGAAAATATACGTGCGATAATCGTGATCAAAATGCCCAATAGCAGCTTAAACCTATATTTTTTGAAGTATTTATTAAGGTGTTTCAGTTCCTTCATAAAAGGGGTTGGCAGTTTTAGTCAGTTGTAAGACAATCCAGCAAATATATACCTTTGGGAATAAAGTAAATGTTATAAAAGTGATAAGAAAACAACTTTGGTAGGTAAGATTAAAATATAAGTTTACTTTTGCCGAGCGAAAGCCAATTAATGACTTTAAAAGTTCTTTTAACATGCTTACCCGAAGGCACATTAGAGTAAAAGTGATGCAATGCATTTATGCATTGGTTCAATCCAAGGACGAATCCTTGCAAAAACAGGAAAAGTTCTTAAGAGTGAGTATAGAGAACATGTATGTGCTCTACCTTCTAATTTTAAGTCTCCTAGCCGAGCTGCACCGTTTGGCTGAAAAACATGCGAGCCATGCTTCCAAAAAGTATGTGGCCACAGAAGATGACAAGTATCCAGATCCAGAAAAATTCATTAAAAACCGATTGTTGTTGCAATTGGTGAACAACGATGCGCTCAAAAATGAGCTTTCCAGCCGAAAATTGGACAACTGGTATTTAAATGATGAATATGTAAAAATCATCTACAAAGAAATTGTGGCCAGTGATATTTATAAGGAGTATATGACCAACGGTGAAAGCTCCTATATTGATGATCGTGAAGTGGTACTGGAATTGTTCCGCGAGATTATTGCCCCGAATGAAAAGATCTACGAGTATTTCGAAGATGATAAACTTACTTGGGTCGACGATTTCCCGATTGTAAACACCTTTTTGGTAAAACGATTGAAAAAGGCGAAGCCCGATGTTTCCGATCGTTTCTTTTTACCATCCTTGCTCAAGGATCAAGAAGATATGGATTTTGCCAACGAACTTTTGACCAAAACTTTACTAAACGATGCGAAATGGGAAAAGGAAATTGAGGGCAAGACCCCCAATTGGGATAACGACCGAATTGCCGAAATAGATTCCATTATACTAAAAATGGCAATTTGTGAGTTATTAAATTTCCCTTCCATACCCGAAAAGGTAACCTTGAACGAGTATTTGGAAATTGCCAAGGAATATTCAACGCCCAAGAGCAGCATCTTTATCAATGGAGTGTTGGACAAGTTGGCCAAGGAGTACAAAACCTCGGGAAAGATGCAAAAAATAGGTAGGGGTTTGCAATAAACAATAATTGTTTAATTTTGAAGAAACAAATTTTAATCATGAAAAGAATAACCACAATTTTTAGTTTGCTTATGACTGTGGCCTTGGTAAGTTTTTCTTGCAAGGACAAAGCTTCCAACAAAATAGTTGCGGATAATGTACAAACAGCCGTATCTAGGGATGAAGCCCAAAAACAACTTCCTGTAATGTCTTTTGAAAAAGCAGAGCACGATTTTGGAACCATCCAAAGAGGAAATCCCCAAGAGACAACCTTTAAGTTTACCAATACAGGAGATGCTCCATTGATCATCACCGATGCGAAAAGTAGCTGTGGATGTACAGTGCCAGAATATCCAAAAAACACTCCGATCGCTCCAGGTGAGTCAGGAGAACTTTTGGTTAAATTCAATGGGTCTGGACAAAACCAGGTGACCAAAACCATCACTGTAACCGCAAACACCGCCAAAGGTTCTGAAATTTTAAGAATCAAAGCATTTGTACAAGCTCCAGAGGCTATGCCAGCTGGTCCTGTAAAATAATTTTAAAGACCTGAATGGAAAACCTAGGACAATTTTTACCTCTGATCTTGATTTTCGCTGTGGCGTATTTCTTTATGATTCGCCCACAAATGAAACGTCAGAAGGATGAGAAGAAATTTACATCGGAATTAAAAAAAGGCGACAAGATCATCACCAAAAGTGGTCTTCACGGCAAGATCGTGGAATTGAACGACAAGGATTTTTCTTGCGTGATCGAGACCATGGCCGGAAGATTAAAGTTTGATCGCTCTGCCATCTCCATGGAAATGAGCAAAAAACTCAACACACCTGCCGAGAAAAGCTAAGATTCCGAAAACCATACTGTAAGGAGTCCCCCCAAGTGAATTGGGGGGACTTTTTTTTGTATATTAATCCAAATTTTAGATTATGGCAACACGCAGACAATTCGTAAAAAAGAGCTCAATGTACATGGCTGGTTTAGGGGCAACCTTTGCCCTTCCTATGGATGTTTTGGCATCCGTTAGGCGAACCATTAGTCCCAACGATAAAATTCAGGTAGGCCTGATTGGTTGTAACGGCATGGGATTTTCCGATTTGAGCTCCATGTTGCAAAACAGCGAAGTGGAAGTGGTGGCCCTATGTGATGTGGATGAAAATGTACTGCGTGAAAAAACGGCCGAACTGGAAAAAGGCGACATCAAAAAGCCAAAATGGTATTCAGACTACAGAAAACTGCTTGAAGATAAAGATATCGACATAGTCATTATCGGAACGCCCGACCATTGGCATTGCCTACAACTCACCGATGCCATAGATGCCGATAAAGATGTGTATTGCGAAAAGCCCATTGCCAATTCAGTTGCCGAAAGTGAGGCCATGTTTGCCAAAGTAAACTCGAGCGACCGAATGGTGCAAATAGGGCAGTGGCAACGCAGTGAACCTCATTTTGTGGATGCCATCAAATATGTACATTCGGGCAAATTGGGCCAAATTCGTTTGGTAAAGGCATGGGCCTACCAAGGGTGGATGCAATCCATTCCCGTATTGCCCGACAGCCCTGTGCCATCAGGAGTAGATTATGACATGTGGTTGGGGCCTGCACAAACTCGACCTTTCAATAAAAATAGGTTCCATTTTAACTTTAGATGGTATTGGGACTACGCGGGTGGTTTAATGACCGATTGGGGGGTGCACATGATCGACTACGCCTTATATGGAATGAAAGCCTCCGACCCAAAATCTGTAATGGCGATGGGCGGTAAGTTTGCGTATCCAAACGATGCTGCCGAAACCCCGGATACGCTTCAAACCATTTATGATTTTGGCGATTTTTCCCTGCTTTGGGAGCATGCTACGGGTATTGATGGTGGTAACTATGGCCGTAACCACGGGGTGGCGTTTATTGGGAACAACGGTACTTTGGTGCTCGACCGTGGTGGTTGGGAGGTGATTCCAGAGCGTGACCGTCCGCATTGGAGCCAAGATCTGGGTCCAAAAATAGAAGCAGTGCCCTTACAAAAAGGTATTGGACAAGGATTGGGACTGCACACCAAAAATTTCTTGGAGGCAGTGAAGACCCGAGATGCCTCTATCTTAAAAGCGCCGATAAAAGTCGGCTACGATGCCGCTATGGTGAGCCATTTGGGCAATATAGCTTACAAAACAGGGGAACGCTTGTTCTGGGATGCCGAAAACAAAAAGTTCAACGATGCCAAGGCCGATGCCTTATTGATGAACGAATACCATAACGGCTGGGAGTTTCCGAAGATGGGGTAGAGCATTTTTTGAAATGCACTTATCGGTTTGTGTATAGTTTCGTTGCGTGAAAATCCGCAGGATTTTCGAGTTAAGAAACTAAGATAGTAAAGTTGCGAGGATTTTCCGTGAGGAAAATCGGAAGCAATGAATTATACACTGTGTTGTACACAGGTTTTTATTTTATTTTCATTTTTACAAATTCAATTATTTCCTCAAACTTTTCTTTTCCAACTTCCGACTCTCCTAAAATATAAGATGAGTTATTTCCAACCTCTAGGTCAAGAAATAAGTTTTTATCAATTATCCGATAACTTTTAAAAGCATTCCATTTAATTTTAGCATCGTATTTGTAATACTTGTATCGAAAGTATTCTTCATTAAATTCCCAAATCGAATCTTGGTTCGAGGATTTTTGTCCATCAATTTCAGATTTGATTAGTTCTAAATATTTAGTCTTATTCTTTTTATAATGGCTGTAAAAATCATAGAAATTTATTCCATAATGTATTCCGATTCCTAAAAATAATATCCCTAAATAATTCTCTTGATAAGTCAAAAATGCACCAAAAATTATTGAAGGAATTCCCCAATAAAGTCTTTTTTTATTGTTCTTAAGATTTTCATTCCAAGCCAAGTTGAAGTTCAATGAAGTTTGTTCGGAATATATGTTTTCGTCAAATGGTATTTCTAATTTCATTTCGTTTGTCAACTTGTGTACAACGTTAAAGATATGAATCGTTTCAATGATAATGATTTATATCGACCGATAAGTGAAGTTAGTATTTTTCTGGTTAAAATTCCACCGCCAATACACGAACGCCCTATTTGAATTGACGGATATCCAAATTTTCTATCGATACCCATCATGCAACCCAATCCCATCCTTGATCATGGGGAGTATTTTATCCAACCTGCGCAGTTTGGTCTTTTCCTGTTTCGCCTCGGCAATGTATTCGCAGAACTCTTTTTGTTTGTAGGGAGTAAAAATTTCAAAAGCTGTTTTTAGAGTTGCATCTTTTTTAAATTCTGCTTGAAGTAATTCCGGAATCGAGAGCTTTTTTGTTTTTTCGGGTTGAATTTCCATACCTTTTTTCTGGTTTTCCAAAGATTCGGTCATATAGGCCAGAACGGTCATGTCATCCACTTCATCCAAAGAACTGAACTTCCAATGCCGCATACCCTTGGTTTTGCCCTTTTGGGCATTTTCCAGCACCTTTTTCGGGTCTTTTAAAAACACCCCATTAAAAAACCACACCCCAAAATGACTTTTGAACCTACAAATACCAAAAACATTTTTACCATTGAGGGTATACACTGGAATACTCCATTTAAAGGTTTCCTCAGCTTCTGTTTTTAAGGCTAACTGGCGCAAATGCGCAATGCCATCCCTAAAGGGATGATCCAGCGCATAATAGGCATCCAGTTTTTCGGTCTTGTTCATCCTATTTGATTTGACTTGCAGTAAGTTCGCAAATTTTCACGATAGTCATAGTGGCCTTTTCCATACTTTCTAAAGGAACGTACTCGTATTTGCCGTGAAAATTATGTCCGCCAGCAAAAATATTGGGGCAGGGCAACCCCATAAAACTCAATTGGGAACCATCGGTGCCGCCTCTGATCGGTTTAATGATGGGGGTAATTTCCAACAATTCCATGGCCTCTTTGGCAATCTCCACAATATGAAAAACGGGTTCTACCTTTTCTCGCATGTTCTTGTATTGGTCTTCGATGCTCAAACTCAGATAATCCCCATATTTTTTATTGAGTTTGGCCGTAATGTCTTCCAACATCGTTTTTCGTGCCGCAAAATGGGTGGCATCGTGATCTCTAATAATCATATCGATTTCTGCATGCTCTATTTCACCCTTTATTTTATGCACATGGAAAAAGCCTTCAATTCCCGTAGTGTGTTCGGGCACCTCGCGTGGAGGCATCAAGCTTAAAAACTCATTGGCAATACCAATGGCATTCACCATTTTGCTCTTCGCATAACCGGGGTGCACACTTTTTCCTTTAATGGTCACTTTCGCCTTTGCTGCATTGAAATTTTCGTATTCCAACTCCCCAATCTGACTGCCATCCATGGTATAGGCCCATTCGGCGCCGAACTTTTCCACATCAAACTTATGGGCACCACGACCAATTTCTTCATCGGGGGTAAAACCAATCCGAATTTCTCCGTGTTTGATCTCTGGGTGATTGATGAGATATTCCATGGCCGTGATAATCTCCACAATACCAGCCTTGTCATCAGCACCTAAAAGGGTTGTGCCATCCGTAGTGATCAAGGTTTGCCCTTTGTACAGCAATAGATCCTCGAAATAATCGGGGGAGAGCACAATGTCCTTGCTTTTGTTCAATACAATATCGCCCCCGTCATAGTCTTTTATGATCTGTGGTTTTACATTTTTTCCGGAAAAATCAGGAGAAGTATCAAAATGGGAAATAAAACCTATGGTCGGCACTTTTTTGTCGATATTGCTCGGTAAAGTTGCCATGATATAGGCGTTTTCATCTATCGAAACCTCTTGCATTCCAATTTGATGCAGTTCCAGAACCAATTTTTTGGCCAGGTCCCACTGCTTTTCAGTGCTGGGTGTGGTTTTGGAATACGGGTCGCTCTGGGTATCGATTTGAACATATTCCAGAAATCGGGGCAGTAGTTTTTCCATGTTTGGCTTTTCTTCAAAAATAAGGCTTATTCAAATGTAATTTGGAGGAAGAAAAGTTTAAAAAAAGTATCTTTCGGAAACAAAAACGACAGCAACGATTGAAACCTCTTTTAATTTTTCTACTTCTTTTAGGTGTCCACCATGGCTACTCCCAAATGGAATGTATGCTCGGTGTTGGAGGCAAAGATGATGAAACGATCACCAAGGTTTTTGAACTGACCGAGGAACAACAAAAAAACTTGAGAAATTGGAGTGCAGAACTCAAGGTACGCAATGATATTTTGAAGGACAAAGCAAGGTTTTTGATGAAAAAACACGAAGAAAGTTCCCCTGAAGTGCTTGTGACCGTTTCTGAACAGTACAAAACTATTATGGACAGTATGAAGCAAAATGTTCGGATGATGGATAAACGTTTGTTGAATTTGTTCAACGAGAAGCAATATGAGCGCTACGTAAAGTTGTGCGAACAGATGAGCTTGCGCCCCATCTACATAAATAGGTCGCTTGACGAAAATTGAAATAATTGCTGCGTACTGTTTTAGGAGTTTTTATTTTTGTCCAAATTTCATGCTGAATGTATAAAATCCTTATTCGCCCCATCCTTTTTTTATTTGATCCAGAAACCGCACACCACTTTTCATTTTGGGCGATAAGAGTTTGTTCAAAGCTGGGCCTCAACCATCTTTTTAAAAGTATGTTCAAAGTAAACGACCCTCGGTTGGAACGTGAGGTATTCGGAATAAAATTCCCTAATCCGGTGGGTTTGGCCGCAGGTTTTGACAAGGATGCCAAACTGTATAATGAATTCTCGGATTTTGGTTTTGGTTTTGTGGAAATAGGAACATTGACCCCCAAGGCACAGCCGGGCAATCCTAAAAAACGACTATTTCGATTGTTGGCGGACAAGGCCATCATCAACCGAATGGGATTTAATAACCATGGGGTGTTTGAAGCTGTGGAGCAATTAAAGAAAAAACACCGTGTATTGGTTGGAGGGAATATCGGAAAGAACAAGGTAACTCCGAATATAGATGCCGTAAAGGATTACCTCATTTCCTTTGATGCCCTTTTTGAGCATGTGGATTATTTTGTGGTCAATGTAAGTTCGCCCAACACTCCGGGATTACGCGAATTGCAGGATAAAAAACCTTTGACGGACCTGCTCAATAAATTGAAAAAAGAAAATGCGAAGTTGAGCAAGAAATTGGAACAAGGCGAAAAACCAATTCTTTTAAAAATAGCGCCCGATTTAACGGATGACCAATTGTTGGATATTATCGACATTGTAAAATCCACCAAAATCGATGGGGTTATTGCGACCAACACTACGATTGAGCGTAAAAACCTTAAATCCCATTTGTTGCTAACGGAAGAACAGGGAGGACTAAGTGGAAAACCTTTGACCAACAGAAGTACCGAGGTAATCCGTTTTTTATCCGAAAAAAGCAATAAGGCATTCCCCATTATTGGTGTAGGAGGAATCCATTCTGCTGAAGATGCCCTCGAAAAACTGGATGCGGGTGCCGACTTGGTGCAATTGTACACTGGGTTTATTTACGAAGGCCCTGCGCTTATCAAAAAAATAAATAAAGCTATCTTAGCGAGGATGTCCTAGCTATGAACTCTTTGCTTGTTTTTACACTGGAATCCATTAATTATTCCATTCTTATTGGGTTTGTGATTTCTTCTTTGGCCTTGGCCATTACGCCAGGGCCAGATAACATTTTTGTCCTGACCCAAAGTATCAGCAATGGCACAAAATCGGGTTTGGCTACGGTGGCGGGTCTTATGTCAGGCTGTTTGGTCCACACCACTTTGTTGGCCTTTGGGGTTTCCGAAATCATAAAAAGAAGCGATACCTTGTTCTTTGCCATCAAGCTTTTTGGGGCACTCTATTTGTTGTATTTGGCCTATATGGTGTACCGAAGTGATGCTTCAATTTTATTGGATGAAAAGAAACAGCAAACACATTCGCCCAAAAAGCTGTTTCGTATCGGTTTTACCATGAATGTGCTCAATCCGAAAGTGACGATTTTCTTTTTGGCCTTTTTCCCCGGTTTTTTGTTCAGTAACGAGTTGAATACTGTGATTCAGTTTTACGTATTGGGATTTCTATTTATCCTGAGCGCATCCCTTGTTTTTGGTTCAATTGCCTTTTTGGCCGGTGGAATTTCCTCCTATTTAAAGCAACATAAAAACACGGGTTTGTACTTAAAATGGATGCAAATCATTGTTTTTGTAGGTATTGCGTTGTATCTATTGCTATCGGATAAATAGTACTATTTTTACCCATGCCTATGCCAAAAGTAAAAATCATAGAATGTCCACGCGACGCCATGCAAGGTATCAAAACCTTTATTCCTACGGAAGAAAAGGTAAGGTACATCCAGTCTTTGTTGGGCTGTGGTTTCGATACTATTGATTTTGGAAGTTTTGTATCGCCAAAAGCTATTCCACAAATGCAGGATACGGCAGAGGTATTGGCACAATTGGACCTTTCCCGAACGCAAAGCAAACTTTTGGCGATTTGTGCAAATCTTCGTGGAGCGCAAGATGCATGTCAACATGAAGCCATTGATTTTTTAGGATTTCCCTTTTCCATTTCAGAAAACTTTCAAATGCGGAATACCCACAAGACCATTGCGCAATCGGTGGAAACTTTAAAAGGTATTTTGGAATTGGCCCACGCGCACGATAAAAAAGTGGTCACTTATATTTCTATGGGGTTTGGCAATCCGTATGGCGACCCTTGGGATGTGGAAATAGTGGGGGAGTGGACCGAGAAATTGGCCGAAATGGGTACCAATATTTTATCTCTTTCCGATACCATTGGTAGTTCAACCCCCGAAGTAATTGAATATTTGTTTTCCAATTTGATTCCTAAATACCCTGAAATTGAATTTGGGGCACATTTGCATACCACGCCATCTAAATGGCACGAAAAAGTGGATGCGGCATACAAGGCCGGATGCCGAAGATTTGATGGCGCTGTTCAAGGTTTTGGCGGTTGCCCCATGGCCAAGGACGAACTAACTGGAAATATGCCCACCGAAAAAATGCTGTCTTTTTTCACTACACAAAAAGTGGATACCGGGGTCAATTGGATGGTGTTTGAGGCCGCTTTCAACAAAGCCACTGAGCTTTTTTCAGTTTACCATTAGAATTTATTGAACAAAATCCAGCGTAAATGTTAATTGTTAAAATTTATTTAAATTAAGTCTAAATAAATTTGCGTGATACCACGGCACAAAATATATTTGCCGCGCATTTTAACAATGACTCATGAAAAAATCAATCATCTTTTTAGCATTACTGGTATCAACTTTTGCTATTGCGCAAACCAGTACCGATTCCATTCAGTTGGATCCCCAAAAACAGATTAACGCAGCTCAACGATTATTGTCCGGAAATTACGGTTCTGCCGTAACAGTGGGTGCATATGGTGAAATGCTTTACAATCAACCCGATGGCCAAAATGGCGAGTTGGATGTACAACGTTTGGTGGTATTGTTTGGATATAGATTTGATGATCGCACCCAGTTTGTAACGGAAATAGAGTTTGAACACGTGGAGGAAGTATATGTAGAGCAAGCTTTTGTGAACTACATGGCTGCTCCCAACTTTAATATAAGAGGTGGTCTTATGTTGGTGCCTATGGGAATCATCAACGAATTTCACGAACCCACAACGTTTAACGGCACCGAACGTCCAGCCATGGACAATGCTATTGTACCTACCACTTGGAGAGAGCTGGGTGTTGGGGTTACAGGTAGATTCAATTCCATTTCATTGGGATACCAAGCTTATATTTTTAATGGATTCAAATCCACCGAAGCAGATGGCGAAGGTGGTGTAAAGGGGTTTTTGGGAGGCTCCAGTGGACTTAGAGGAGGAAGACAAAAAGGGATCAAATCCACCATTAATAAGCCTAACCTTTCAACCAAATTGGATTATTACGGAATTCCAGGGCTTCGATTGGGCTTTTCCACCTACTTAGGCCGCACACAGGCAGAAGACGATGTTCAGGAATTCGATGGTTCTGATGTGGGTATGGCCATGTTCGGTTTGGACGCCCGTTATGCATATCAAAAATTTACAGCAAGAGGTCAATTCGTTCACGCTACCCTTTCAGATACGGAAGCTTATAATAACCTAACAGGGAATAACTTGGGCAGCGCACTACAGGGGTGGTATGTTGAGGGTGCCTATAATGTGCTTCCTTTTGGCAATAGACAAAAATTGTTCGCCTTTGTGCGTTATGAAAACTTCGATACACACGCCAGCACGGCAGGAAGCTTGATGGAAAATGATGCCTATGACAGAACTGATATAACTACAGGTTTAACATATCACATTGCTCCGGGAGTAGTGGTTAAAGGAGATTATCAATTTAGAAGTAATGCTGCTGAGGATAGCGATGTTACCGATAGATTGAACTTTGGAATCGGTGTTTGGTTTTAATAAACACAACGAGATTCTGAGGGCAATTTATTACTATTCAGTCTAAATTAATATATTTGACATATGAAATGGATAAGGTTTTATGGGTTTCTTTTGGTGTTGATGATGTTCTTTGGATTTGTAAGTCCGAATGAGCTCAATAAAAGAGCACGGAAAGAAATCGGTAAAACCTTTGAAACCGAAAACTTCACGGCAGACCCTATTTCCATTTCAGCGGCTGAGAATGCTGAGCTTCCAGTACAAATCACAGGTCAAAATTTATTTCAGGTAAAAAACGGCAGTGATGTATTAGGGTATGCATTTTTTGACCAAGCCCCAAGCAAAACGGCCAAATTTGATTATTTAGTGGTGTTTGATGCGCAATTAAAAGTGGTAAACACCAAAGTTTTGGTCTATCGTGAGGAATATGGCGGTGAAATCGGAAGCAAACGATGGCTCAAGCAGTTCATAGGCAAAACTGGTGGAGACCGCGTAAGTGTCACTTCCAATATCGATGTTATTTCTGGCGCCACCATTTCCGTAAACTCCATGACCAAGGCTATGGATAATTTATTGGTCACGGTAGGGATGCTTCAAGATAAAAACTTGCTATGATCGCTTACAATGGTTTGTTGGCTAACTTTCCCAAAGAAATAAGGCTTTTTATTGCTGTTTTTGTCGGTATTCTTTCTGTTGGTTTTTTTACAGGATTGTTGTTTGTGAAACAAACCGATTCTACCACCCCGGCAGGGATTGAGGAAAACTATCTGGGGAATGAGGAAGATGAGGATGCAACGGTAATGAAGTTTGAAAAAGGAGCTCGGGAAATGCTCACTATAGTGCACACCCATGTACTTTCCATGTCGTTTATTTTCTTTTTGTTGGGTGGGTTGGTTTGGATAACAAAGGCGCCCAAAAAATGGAAGCTTTTCTTGACCATTGAACCTTTTCTCTCCGTGGTACTCACTTTTGGAGGAATTTATCTGATGTGGTCCGGCATAAGCTGGATGAAGTATGTGGTAATTTTTTCTGGAATTTTAATGACGCTTACTTTTGTCGCTTCGGCCAGTTTGGTGCTTTGGCAATGTATACGCCCCATTAAAAATTCTTAGTTTTCAATAAATCGGTAGTTGATTTCTTTAGCGCTCAATAGTTCCACTTTTGTGCTTTCCATGTTCAATAGGTATAACAATTCGCTAATCTCTTCACGATCCACCAGAATTATAAAATGCTTCTTTCCCACCGAAATGGGAATTTTTCGTTGCTGGCTCCAATGCTTTAATTGATTTTCCCAATAGGCAACATCCAATGCTTCAATATAAGATTTTAAGGCCTCCAACTCCCATTCGTATAATTCAAAACATAGGTTGTTAAATATGAGCTGGAACAACTTGCTGTGGTTGCAAAAGGTTACCGTTCCGTTTTTGGATTGACTTATAATGTTCAATGATTTACACATAGTAAAGATTTGAACCCTAAAGATAATAATTATTTATAATGATTCTAAATAAAATGAAAAGGAAAGGAATCAACTTCACGAAAAGCAGGGGCACAATGGTAGGTAATCAATTAAATTAGTGGTATATTTGCACGCAATTAATCCGTAATTGCAATGGAAGCTCACCAAAACAAAATTGTTGGCGAAGGACTCACATACGACGACGTTCTACTTGTGCCAGCATATTCCGAAGTTCTCCCCCGAGAAGTTAACATTCAATCAAAATTTACGCGTAATATCACCATCAATGTGCCCATAGTTTCGGCTGCGATGGATACTGTTACCGAATCTAGAATGGCAATTGCCATGGCTAGGGAAGGTGGTATTGGGGTATTGCACAAAAACATGTCGGTAGAGGAGCAGGCCCTCAAGGTCCGAAAAGTGAAACGTGCCGAAAGCGGTATGATCATGGATCCTGTGACACTTCCGCTAAATTCGGTGGTGCGTGATGCCAAGGCCAATATGAAAGAACACAGCATTGGGGGTATTCCCATTGTTGATGCCGATAAAAAATTGATTGGTATTGTGACCAATCGTGACCTACGCTTTGAGAAAAACGATGACCGACCCATCGCTGAAGTTATGACTTCGGAAAACCTGGTGACCGTTGGCGAGGGTACTTCTTTACAACAAGCAGAAGTGATTCTTCAGGAAAATAAGATTGAAAAACTTCCGGTAGTAAATGATAAGGAGGAACTTGTTGGGTTGATTACCTTTCGAGATATCACCAAATTGACCCAAAAACCAATTGCCAATAAAGACCAATACGGTCGTTTGCGTGTTGCTGCTGCCATTGGGGTTACTGCAGATGCTGTAGAACGTGCAGGAGCTTTGGTCCATGCCGGGGTTGATGCCATTATCATCGATACGGCCCATGGTCACACCAAAGGTGTGGTGGGTATTTTAAAAGAAGTGAAAAAATCATTTCCAGAATTGGACGTCGTGGTCGGTAACATTGCCACGGCCGAAGCGGCCAAATATTTGGTGGAAGCTGGCGCCGATGCCGTAAAAGTTGGTATTGGGCCTGGTTCTATTTGTACCACTCGCGTTGTTGCAGGAGTTGGTTTTCCCCAGTTTTCTGCTGTTTTGGAGGTTTCCGCAGCCCTAAAGGGCACGGGAGTTCCTGTTATAGCCGATGGTGGAATCCGATATACGGGTGATATTCCCAAAGCTATTGCTGCAGGAGCCGATACCGTAATGTTGGGTTCTTTACTTGCAGGAACCAAAGAGTCTCCAGGAGAAACCATCATTTATGAAGGCAGAAAGTTCAAATCGTACCGAGGTATGGGCTCAGTAGAGGCCATGAAACATGGTAGCAAGGATCGTTATTTCCAGGATGTAGAGGACGATATCAAAAAATTGGTTCCCGAAGGAATTGTGGGACGTGTACCTTATAAAGGCGAGCTTTTTGAAAGCATGCACCAATTTATTGGTGGGCTAAGAGCTGGAATGGGCTATTGTGGAGCCAAAGATATTGCCACCTTAAAAGAGACAGGTCGTTTTGTTAAAATTACTTCCAGTGGTATCCACGAAAGTCACCCTCACGATGTAACCATCACTAAGGAAAGTCCTAATTACAGTAGGTAAAGTTTATAGATGGAAATTGGGTTACTTACCTGTGTAGGTAGCCCAATCTTTGTCTTTGTAGATGTTGTCACCAAAGTATTTGGCAATCTGAAGAAAGGGGTCAACTTTTTGATATCCTGGTACTGGGGACAGCATATTCAAATTTTCATCCAAAAACACAACCGTTGGGTAGCTCATTTGGCCTTGTAAAAGTGCGGCGGCTAACTCATGGTAACCTCTTCTTCCTGAAGGAACATATTTAAAGGTTTTACCCTGATAGGTAATAGGGTCTTTTCCTTCCGCATCCATTTTTACCATATAGAAATTATCCTGCATATATTTTGAAACTGCAGGGTTCTGAAAAGTATCCTTATCCATTTTCTTGCACCAACCACACCAATCCGTATATACGTCGATGAACATTTTTTTAGGTTGGGCATCGGTTTGGGCAAGCTCAACAGCTTCTTCCCAAGAAAGCCATTTAATATCTTGAGCGTAGGTATTAAAACCAACGAAAAGAACAACTACTAAACTGATTTGGGTAATATATCGGCGCATAATCCTCAAGTTTTGACAAATAGGTCGTTAACGTATTATAAAACTAACGAAAATTATGCCAAAAAAGTATTAAAGAAATCTTGGGTTGACACTAAATATTTACTTAACCGTTTCCTTCTTGGCCGTTTCGAAAAGCTCTTTCATATCCACTTGATTGGCCAAGATATCATCAAAAGTTTCTCTTTTTCTGATGAGATGCGCTTTTCCATTGTACCAAAGCACTTCGGCCGGACGGTATCTAGAGTTGTAGTTGCTGGCCATGGTAAAGCAATAGGCGCCTGCATTTTTAAAGCACAAAATATCACCTTCGGAAATCTCGTTGATTCTTCTGTTGCTGCCAAAAGTATCGGTTTCACAGATGTAGCCCACTACTGAATAGTAACGCTCTTTTCCATTAGGATTTGAAATATTAATGATTTCGTGTCTGGAACCATACAACATGGGGCGAATCAAGTGGTTGAAACCCGAATCTACACTGGCAAAAACCGTAGAAGTGGTTTGTTTTACCACATTTACCTTGGCCAAAAAAGAGCCTGCTTCACTCACCAAAAATTTACCGGGCTCAAAGGCCAAGGTCAACTCTCTACCGTATTCTTTGCAGAACTCGTTGAACCTTTTGGATAATTTTTTGCCCAATTCATCAATATTGGTCTCAATGTCTCCTTCTTTATAAGGCACTTTAAATCCGCTACCAAAATCGATAAACTCCAAATCTTTGAAGTTTTTGGCGGTATCGAACAAAATTTCGGAAGCATAAAGGAATACGTCGATATCCAAAATATCGCTACCGGTATGCATATGTATACCGTTGATGTTCATATTGGTCAACTCCACGATGCGCAGTAAATGCGGTATTTGGTGGATGCTGATACCAAACTTGGAATCGATATGACCAACGGAAATATTGGAATTTCCACCTGCCATAACGTGTGGGTTAATTCGAATACAAACTGGGATGTCAGGGTGTTTGCTTCCAAATTGCTCCAAAATGGAAAGGTTGTCGATATTCACTTGAACCCCCAAAGCCGCAGCATCCTCAATTTCTTCCAAGGATACCCCATTTGGAGTGAAAATGATGGATTCTGGCTTAAAACCGGCCAAAAGCCCTAATTTTACCTCTTGTATGGATACCGTGTCCAATCCGCTTCCCAAACTATTAAATAGTCTAAGAATACTTATGTTGGACAATGCTTTTGCAGCGTAATTCAACCGAAGACTGGAAACACTCTTAAAAGCCTTGGTTAGCTTTTGGTATTGCGAAGTGATCTTATCGGCATCATACACATATAGTGGTGCGCCAAATTGTTCAGTCAGTTGAAGTAAATCCTTAGAATTCATACGATATAGGTATTTGGACAAAACTATACTTTGTGCGGTTTCTGTACAAGAAAATTAAATATTTTCTATAAAAATATAACACATTGTTTGTTTTGTAACTACAGCCTGACAGCTAGAGGTTGCGGCTTTACCACCTAGGTTGTATTTTTAAGCAAACTGCAACTATGAAACTTCCTTTATTTCCTTTACAATCTGTTTTTTATCCGGGGGAAACTGTGCCCCTTCATATTTTTGAGGAGCGTTACAAGCAGCTCATCAACGATTGCCGAAAAGAGGCCATGACTTTTGGTATTCCGGTTTTCATCAACAACAAAATTTCTTACGGAACCGAAGTGCAGTTGGTGGAAGTGGTGAACACCTATGACTCTGGTGAAATGGATGTGGTATGCGTCGCCCGTCAAGTTTTTAAAGTGTTGAGTTTTGAAGAGTTTATGGACGGCAAACTGTATGCTGGTGGTGAAATTGAGTTTTTGGATATGGAAAACGATGCGGATGACAACCTGCGTTTTGAGGTGATACAAAAAGTAGAGGAACTTTACCAAATCATGGATGTTCCATTTACCAAGATAGCCCCTAAACAATTCAACAGTTATACCTTGGCCCATAAAATGGGATTGTCTTTTCAACAAGAGTATGAATTGTTACTTATGCCGAAGGAAACAGACCGACTCAATTTTATTAAAAGTCATTTGGAGGCCACCGCCCAAGTGCTCAACGAAGTGAACCGAACCAAGTCAGTAATCGAAATGAACGGACATTTTAAAAACTTCGACCCACTGAACTTTCAGGATTTTAAGTTGTAGCGTTTCAAATAATACATATTTATAGGTAATTAATCAATTATCATCTTCAATATCTCCTTGGGGTTTTTTATTTTTGTCATCAAACAAAAGTAAATTCACAGATGAATCTTCACGAATATCAAGGAAAAGAGATTCTTGCCAGTTTTGGCGTTAGAATCCAGCGAGGAATTGTTGCACACAATGCCAAGGAAGCGGTAGATGCCGCAAAACAACTTACTCAAGAAACCGGTACCGGATGGCACGTTATCAAAGCCCAGGTACACGCAGGTGGTCGTGGTAAGGGCGGCGGTGTAAAACTTGCTAAAAACTTGAAAGAGGTTGAGGAATTGGCAGGAAGCATCATTGGAATGAACTTGGTGACTCCACAGACGTCTGCCGAAGGTAAAAAGGTGCACCAAGTATTGGTGGCAGAGGATGTGTACTACCCAGGTGATAGCGAAACCAGTGAGTTCTATATGTCTGTTTTGTTGAACAGAGGAACAGGTAAAAACATGATCATGTATTCTACCGAAGGAGGTATGGATATCGAGGAAGTTGCTGAAAAGACCCCTCATTTGATTTTTACTGAGGAAATTGACCCAACTATGGGGCTTTTGCCATTTCAAGCTAGAAGAATTGCCTTTAACTTAGGACTGTCTGGAACAGCATTCAAAGAAATGACAAAATTCGTAAGCTCATTGTACAAAGCTTATGTAGAAAGTGATTCCAGTCTTTTTGAGATCAACCCGGTGTTGAAGACTTCAGACGATAAAATTATGGCTGTTGATGCCAAGGTGACCATCGACGACAATGCCTTATACAGAAGAAAAGCTTATGCAGAAATGCGTGACCTTCGCGAAGAGAACCCAATTGAGGTTGAAGCTCGTGAGGTAGGTTTGAACTATGTGGATTTGGATGGTAACGTAGGGTGTATGGTAAACGGAGCCGGTTTGGCAATGGCAACCATGGACTTGATCAAGATGGCTGGTGGTGAACCGGCCAACTTCTTGGACGTTGGAGGTACGGCAGATGCCAAAAGGGTAGAGGAAGCTTTCCGAATCATCCTTAAAGATCCAAACGTAAAAGCAATTTTGATCAACATCTTTGGAGGTATTGTACGTTGTGATCGTGTTGCGCAGGGAGTTGTAGATGCTTACAAAAACATGGGAGACGCCATTCAGGTGCCAATTATTGTAAGATTGCAAGGAACAAATGCGGAATTGGCGAAAGAAATCATCGATAATTCCGGTTTAGCGGTGCATTCTGCCGTTCAATTTAAAGAAGCAGCAGACAAAGTTAAAGAAGTTTTGAGCTAGGCTCAGAGACTCAATTTATAAGCTTAAAAGGGCAGGGTTAATACAACCTTGCCCTTTTTGTTTTTAGGGGTTTCAAAATACTAAAACCTTAGTATTTTAAGGTGTTTACAGCAAATACGTCACATATTTATATGTATTATTTTAGGATTCTCAGGAAATTTAAAATAACATTGAAAAACCCTTAAAATCAATACGTTATTGAAAAGTTAAATAAATTAAACATTTGTTAAATCTCAGAAAAGTGTAACAATTTAATTTTTTAATCGTCTTATTTTTGAGGTGTCTTTAAAAAGGGAATCATAATCACCCCTGTTTTTGACGAATCATTAATCATCATTAATCAAAAAAACAAAAATCATGAGAAAAATTAAAACTGTTTCTACGGTATTGGCGTTATTCGCCGTAATGAGTGTATTTGCCAACAAAGGCAAAAAGAAAGTAGCCAACGAAAGCAACAACCTAAGTGGTCAGATTTACGACATGTTGAAAGATAATCAATTCAATTTGGAATCGACCGGCGATTTAACTGCTGAAGTTAGTTTTATCATCAACGAGAAAGGTGAAGTAGTTGTACTTTCTGTAGAAACCAAAGATGAAATTTTGGAAGGCTTCGTAAAAAGCCGTTTGAACTACCAAAAGGTGTCTTCATCCGCTGTAGTTCCTGGTAGAGTTTACGAAGTTCCAGTAAGGATTACCGCCTAATAGACGGAAATTATTTTGAGTTAGTTAGAAAAGGCCCTGATATTCAGGGCCTTTTTGTGTACTAAAACCAAGGTTTTTGAGTTATGTAAGTACCAGATATCAACCAAAACCAAGTGATATGGGTACACACAAGGAAAAATTGAGCATTCTTTCAGAGATGATTGCTTTCGCTAGAGTGGACCATTCCCTAAAACAGTCGGAGTACGAATTTCTGTTAAAAGTGGCCCATAATTTAGGTATAGACAGACCTACTTTTGACAGCTTGTTGAAAGAGAAATCACCAAAGGTTAGATTAAAAACCCAGGCAGAACGGATTGTGCAATTTCATCGGTTGTTGTTGTTGATGAACATTGACAGGGAGCAACACCGCAAGGAAATCAATACACTTTATAACATAGGGTTGAAAATGGGGCTTCCCCCAGTGGCCATTGGTCAAGTTTTGGAGGTGATGCACAACTACCCAGACAACATCATTCCACCAGACGTCCTCATCAATATATTCAAGGCACATTACAATTAATGTCAAAATGACACTATAATCTATAACAATCATGTCAAAACGACATGAATTTTGCATTGGTACAGGTTTTGTTTTTTACTGGGTGATTTAAATGTTTAACTAAAAATTGAATCGCCATGAGTATAGTAAAAAGAAACAACCTGTTTTTCCCATCCTTGATGAACGATTTTGTTACCCCTGACTGGTTTGGTGGAACAGATAAGTGGAATACTTCCGTTCCTGCAGTCAATATAAAGGACAATACCGAAAATTTTGAATTGGAACTTGCCGTTCCCGGTATGAAAAAAGATGATTTTACCGTAGAAATCGATAACGATGTGTTGACCATTTCCAGCGAAGTAAAATCTGAAAATGAAGAAAACAAAGAGAATTATACCAGAAGGGAATTCTCCTATACTTCGTTCAAAAGAGCCTTTACTTTGCCAGAAACCGTTGACGGTTCCAAAATAGATGCAAAGTATGCAGATGGGGTATTGAGATTGACATTGCCCAAAAGACAAGAGGCATTGCCTAAACCAAAAAGATTGATAGAAATCGCCTAAAACCCGAAAGAAATTAGAGCGCCAACTAGAAGGTGTTTCATGATGCCTGCCTGCCGGTCAGGCAGGGTTGGTTTAGTTGGTTAGTTTGAGGTGCGCTCCCGCGAAAGCTGGGGGCGCACTTTTTTGGTTTTATTCCATGGGTTCCGAAAGTACCGCCATGCAGGACATGATGCCTTCCAAATAATTACCAAGGCGTAAATTTTCGTTGGGTGCATGAATGCTATTGTCCGGATTTGGAATACGAAGAGAAACCGCTGGCACGCCCAAGGTATTGATAAAGGGAGCAATGGGTTGAGAGCCTCCGGTGGTTCTCATGTTCACAAATTGGTCTCCAAAAAGTCGTTCCATGGCGCGGTTGAGCATATGGCCAATGGAAGAATCAAAATCGGTGCGAAAGGGCATGGAACCCAATTTATAGGTAAATGATGCCAGTTTTGGATACTTACTTCTTTCTTCATCACTAGGAATAGAATCCACTAGATGAAAACCTTGATCTACAATATATTGCTTTAGAGACTCCATTAATTTTTTCCCGTCCGATTCCGGAACCAAACGCATATCAATTTCAGCGATAACCTCCGAAGGGATAATAGTTCTAACTTCCTTGCCTACCCAAGCAGATTTCAAGCCCCTGATGTTCAAAGAAGGGTATTGTAAGGCTTCTTGATAGGTTGTTCCTACTTTATCGGGTGCAGCAATACCAAGATTTCGCTTTATGGTCTCCATGTTCTCAGGAACTTGGTTCAATTTCATCTTTTCACTTTCGGATAAAGCAATGCCATCATAAAACCCTGGGATTTGCACAATGCCCTCCTCATTCTTCAAAGAACCCAATAGGCGAGAGGCCATAAAAATGGGGTTTGGGGAAAAGTTTCCGTATTGTCCACTATGCAATGCTCGTTTAGCTCCAAAAACCGTTAAGGTGGCTGAGGCCATTCCTCTTGCACCATAGGTCAAGGTGGGTAGATTTGAAAGGTGTCTGGTGCCATCCATGATCAATATGCCATCTGCTGCTAATAGATCGCTGTGTTTTTGAACTACTTCGGGCAGGTCGGGAGAACCCAATTCCTCTTGAAAGTCCATAATGACCTTTATGTTGTATTCTGGAGTCTTGCCCAACTTTTCCATAATGCGAAGCGCAGAGATAAACGCCATGGATGGACCTTTGGAATCAGAAGCAGATCGTGCATAAATGCGCCAATCCATATCCAATTCTGTTTTGTCCAAATTTGTGGTCAAGATTTCCCATTTTCCCTCTTCAGTTTTGGTCTTCAAGACAGGCACATATGGACTAGGTTGGTGCCATTCCGTGGAGTCTACTGGTTGCCCGTCAATTTGAAGGTAGAAGAGTAGTGTCTTGGTTTTTTTAGGAAACTTCTTTTCGGCAAAGAGCAATGGAGCGCCTTGCATTTCCAATCGTTGGGTTTTGAATCCCAGTTCAGAAAAAATGGTAGTACATTCCTGAAGGTTGGCTTCAATTTGGTCAGGATAATTCCCATCATTGGGAATGGTTAAAAAATCCAGTAAGCTCGTAACGGAAATCCTGAATTCTTTTTGGGTTGCCGTTTCAATTTGTTTTTTGCTGAGTTTCTGGCCTTGAACGCCCAAAGCGATGAAAAATATCAGAAAAAAGTTCAGGTAAAGGTTGGTCGGTGGTGTTGGTTTCATGATTCTTGGAGCGACTTGATTTCGTCTCGTAGTTTGGCCGCTTCCATAAAATTAAGTTCTTTTGCTGCTTTTTCCATGGCTTTTCGCTTATCTCGAATCAATTTTTCTTTTTGATCTTGCGTCAAATAGGCCAAATCGGGTTCAGCAGCACGCAATTCTTCTTTTTCAAAATGATAAGTAGATACCGAATTTTTGGCAAGAACACTGTCCAAACTTTTATTCAATGCTTTTGGAGTGATGTTATGCTCTTTGTTGTAGCTCATCTGTTTTTCCCTCCGGTAATTGGTCTCATCGATAGTCTTTTGCATGCTGTCGGTGATTTTATCCGCATACATAATGGCCTTTCCGTTCAAGTTACGGGCAGCTCGGCCCACCGTTTGGGTCAAGGAACGATTACTTCTTAAAAAACCCTCTTTATCTGCATCCAAAATGGCCACCAATGATACTTCGGGCAAATCCAACCCCTCACGTAACAAGTTTACCCCGATCAAAACATCGAACAGCCCTTTTCGGAGATCTTGCATGATTTCTACACGCTCCAAGGTGTCCACGTCACTATGGATGTAACGACATCGCACATCGATTCGAGAAAGGTATTTCGTAAGTTCTTCTGCCATCCTTTTGGTCAAAGTGGTCACCAAAGTTCGCTCATCCAATTCAACGCGTTGTTGAATTTCCTCTACCAAATCATCAATTTGGTTTTCACTGGGCCTCACCTCGATGATGGGATCCAACAAACCTGTGGGGCGAATAATCTGCTCCACATACACCCCTTGGCTTAACTCCAATTCATAATCTGCGGGAGTGGCACTCACGTACAACACTTGGTTTTGAAGCAGTTCAAATTCCTCAAATTTTAGTGGGCGGTTATCCATCGCAGCGGGCAAGCGGAATCCGTATTCCACCAAATTTTCCTTTCGAGAGCGGTCGCCTCCGTACATGGCGTGCACTTGCGGAATGGTCACGTGACTTTCATCTATTACCATTAAATAATCATCGGGAAAGTAATCCAACAAACAGAACGGTCTGGTGCCGGGTTCGCGACCATCCAAGTAGCGGGAATAGTTTTCGATTCCGGAACAATAGCCAAGTTCACGGATCATTTCCAAATCAAAATTGGTGCGTTCCTCCAAGCGTTTGGCTTCCAAGGGTCGTCCTATTTCTTTGAAATAGTCGATTTGTTTCACCAAATCATCTTGAATATCACGAATGGCATTTTGTAACACATCTGGTGAGGTCACAAACATATTGGCAGGGTAGATGTTCAAGGAATCATACACCTCGATTACATTATTGTTGAACGGGTCCAGTGCTTCAATTTCCTCGATTTCATCCCCGAAAAAGTGAATGCGAAAGGCATGGTCGGCATAACCTGGGAATACATCCACCACATCACCTTTTACCCGAAAATTCCCGTTTCTGAAATCTGCCGTGGTACGCGCATAAAGGCTCTGCACCAATTGTTTCAAAAATTTGGTGCGGGAAATCACCTGATCACGATGGATGGTAATCACATTCTTTTGAAATTCCACAGGGTTTCCAATACCATACAGACAGGATACCGATGCAACCACCAAAACATCCCTTCGTCCTGAAAGTAGGGAAGAGGTCGCACTCAAACGAAGCTTTTCAATATCCTCGTTGATCGAAAGGTCTTTTTCAATGTAAAGTCCACTAGTGGGAATATAGGCTTCAGGTTGGTAATAATCGTAGTAGGATACAAAGTATTCCACCGCATTATTGGGAAAAAATTGCTTGAACTCCGAATACAATTGCGCTGCCAAGGTCTTGTTATGGGCCAAAACCAAAGTGGGACGCTGTACCGATTCCACTACATTGGCAACGGTAAAGGTTTTCCCGGAACCCGTAACACCCAATAAGGTTTGATGGGATACATCGCCTTCAATTCCCTCGACAAGTTGCTTTATGGCTTCTGGCTGGTCGCCAGTAGGTTCAAAGTTGGAAACAATCTGAAATTTCATGAAGTAAAAATACTAAAGGATACGCTATGCAACACTCGACTTTAGGATATCTTTTAGCTATTTATACCTTACAGATCGCGCTTCTTCAACAAGGCATATGACAAATAAATGAAAATGACCGTCCAAAAGATGACGATAAGATACTCATACCAATAGGTGTGATAATCAAATCGAAGATTCTCCCCAATCTGGTCGCCAATGGTCTGTACGGCGGATAATCTACTGAACGGCTCCTTGATCATATTGGACATGGATTCCAAAGGAAAGAGGCTTTTTACTTTCTTCGCGGCATCCCAGCTCATGAATTTCCATCCCATAAGTCCGAAAGCCAATTGCTCCAAAATGGTCCAGATGATTAAAAATCCAAGAGCAAAAGCAGAGCGTTTCACCAAAATGCCCAGAAAGAGACAAAAGGAAAAGAAGGCGACCAATTTGAAGAAAAAGGCCACTAAAAATCCTAAATCGGAAAATATGATGGAGATTTCATTGTAATCGGAATAAGCCAACCCAAGAATCATGGACACCACGAAGACAAATACGGTGGAAATCGCCGCAAAGGAAACAACGGTCAGCACCTTTGAAAGGATGAATTCTTTTTTCGAAAGCCCATCAATCAGGTTTTGTTTGATGGTTTTATTGCTGTATTCGTTGGACATCATGGAAACGATCACAATGGCCAGAAACAATTTGAACAAGGCCGTAACAAAGCTGTTAAAGTGCCAGATGTACGGAAAATTAAAGATTCCTTGGTCGGCCAAATGAAACTGGACTGGGCCAATATCAAACTTAATGGCGGCCACCAATGCGATAGAGGTCAATAGCACAAAATAGGAGATGATGAGCACCTTGCTTGCCCTATTGTTCCAAAGTTTTATAAATTCTATTTGAAGTAGACGTAGCATACGTTTTTTGATTAGTTGTTGTTGGTCAGGGTTAAAAATTGCTCTTCGAGGCTTTCTTTGCGTTTTACCAAATGGGAAAGCACAATGCCTTTTTCAAACAGCATTTTGTTCAGGGTTTCGGCATCCATTTCCTCTTTTAAATAAGCAGTTAAAGTGCCATTGAAGTTTTCCAGTTTTCCAAAACTGGCATTTTTTTCCAATAGACTTTTGAGTTGCTCCATATCGGTGGTACGCAGTTCAAAAAAGCCGTGACTGGCCAACATGCCATCCACAGGACCAGAATATAAATTCACCCCTTTGCGAAGAATTACCACATGGGAACATACTTTTTCCACTTCGTCCAATAAATGGGAGGCCAGCAGAATGGTGGTACCCTGACCGGCAATGGTTTTGATGATTTCTCGAATTTGGTGGATTCCCTGCGGGTCCAGGCCGTTAGTGGGCTCATCCAAAATAAGAATCTCAGGGTCGTTGAGTAGGGCGGAGGCAATGGCCAAACGCTGTTTCATACCCAACGAATAGGTTTTGAACTTACTGTTCCTGCGCTCCCAAAGTCCCACCAATTCCAGTTTCTCTTGAATTTTGGTGTCGGGCACCTCTTTGATCTTGCACACCAATTTAAGGTTTTGGATGGCTGTCATGTACGGGTAAAAGTTGGGTCGCTCAATAATGGCGCCTACCTTTTTAAGGGCTTCGTGAGTTGAAGTGTTGCCCTCGAACCAACTGAATTCGCCAGAAGTTCGGTTAACAACGTTCAAAATAATGCCCAGAGTGGTGGACTTGCCACTACCATTAGGTCCCAAAATACCATAGACGTTTCCCTTTTCAATGGTAAAGGAAAGGTCGTTTACGGCGGTGAGGTAACCGAATTTTTTAGTGAGATGGTTTACGGTCAGTATTGTTTCCAAGAGATGCTATCGTTTTTTGAATGGTTTATACTAACTTGACGATGTTTATCAAGATTTGTTACAAAATAATCAAATACAATGTCCGAAGAGAAATTAATGTCGAAAAAGAAACCAGCTTATCCCATTAGTAACGAGCTGAATGAATATTTGGACTATTACAACCGTAAAATAGAGATTCCTATTCACTATGACGACCTATTGCGATTTTCTGGAAGTGTTGCCGTTTATGATGCCAATGATGAGGACACCCTTTGGGTGCGCGTATATTATGCCGAATATGATCGGGACGAAATTGACTTGGCTTTAAAAAGGGTCTATTCCATTTTTGTGTCCGATGGTAGCGATTCCATTTTACAATATTTGAATGTGGATTATGTGGACTATTGCACTTTTGGAAATTCCAAGCCCTTTCGCATTAAAGTCCGTAATATTTTGAATGACAACTACACCTTACTTTATGTAAAAAAAACGGATGCTTCTCGCGTATATGGTTTGGAATTGGAGCATATGCTTTCGCCTTACAATCTCAACTTTGTGATTTATGAAAACACCCTGATTGAAGAGCATATTGTCGGTATTCCAGGGGATTTGTTCATTAAAAAGAACCTTCCGGAATGTTCTTCCTTTGATAAGGCACAAATTGCCAAAGAATTTGTAAAGTTCAACGAACGCTGTATGATTCGACTTTTGGGCGATATGCGTTCCTACAACTATGTGGTAGTGCCAACCCACGATTTTGATAGTGTGGTTTATAAAATCAGGGCGATTGATTTTGATCAGCAATGTTATGAGGGAAAATTGAAGGTGTACCGTCCCCAATTTTTCAAAGAAAACAAAATCATGGTGGATTTGGTGCAGGACAAACTTACCTTGAACTCGGTGGAACAGTATATTGTTGAGGAACGTTCCATTATTGCCAAAAGAATCTTGAGTTGGGGCAGAAGGTTAAAATTGCTGTTGGAAATTTGCCGAAAGGATTCCATTTCCACCCCTGAGAACATAGAAATGTTAAAAACCCAGTTGCAGGAGCTAACGGGCGACATCAATTTTAGGGACAGCAAAAATATGGGGGAAATATTGATCCATGCCCTTGATTTTGTGAAGCGAAACTATGAGGATGTAAGTATGAAACAGATTATCGAGAAGAAATTCTAGCTCTTCTGTTCTTTGTTGAAATACACCAAATAATAGTACATCTGGCGTTCCTCGTCCCAACCTTTTTCCACAAATTTTTCTGCAGATTCAGGATTAATAAAATCCATTTTAATCTGAATATTGGTGTCCAAGTTGATGACATTTTTAATTTTTCTACGCGCATCGCTCACGGCTTTGTTCGCAATATCAAAATTGGAAACATCCTCAATACTGTATTTGGGCCCTTTTTCTACTTTGTAGTGTTTAAACTCGGGAATCAAATCTGGGTTTTCCATCACTTCATTCAAAAATGAAGTTTCCTCAAAGTTATCGTTCTTGGCAAAGTGGTTCACTGCACGGTTCATGAACAACACTTCTTGCTGTTTGTCTTCCGCCGGCAAAACTACATCCTTGGCAAAATTTTGACAGAATTTCAGGTAGTTTTTGGTGTAGAAGTTCTCATCGGTCAATGGAACAAGGCCCAAAAAGTTTTCTACCCAATATTTGGCATCGTAGCGGTTGCTGTCTACAGATAATACTTTATACCCCTCTTCTTTGTCCATATTGAACACCACGCAACCCTTGTCCAATTTGTTGATATTGATTCCTTGACGAATCAAGATTTCAAGGTTGTTTTCCTGTTCCTGAAACTGAAGAAAATCATGCTTCAATTCACTCTTAAAAATACCAACGGCATCGGTTTTTTGGTTATCGATGACCATATCCGAAAAATGCACCACATATACTTCACCACTTTTAATGTGTGGGTGGTTCGATTGTTCGAACAAATGAGAGGTTATCTGCCTTGAGATTTCGTGGCCGTTCTCTGGGTTTTCAAAAATCCCGGAAACCGCTTTAAAGATTTCATTGAATTCTACATCTACATCATTGCCAAAACGATAGTAATTCTCCTCTTTTTCACGAAATGGTTTGAAGAAATATTCTTTTAGCAAACCAGCCATTTCATCATTCAATGAGAAAGGTTCGGAGGATAAAAAAGCAGCTTCATTTTTACTTTTGTTCCCTACGCGGTGAAGCGAAATACTTTCAATTTGAGCGTTGTATAGGTTAATCATTTTTGGGCAATGGGTTTATGGGTGAATGGTAAAGGGTTTTTGGGTTAATGGTTGAGGGTGAAAGGTAGGATTAATTCCAATTTTCGTCAAAATCCATATCATCGTAGCTGTCCAAAAGGTCGTCGAAATTGCCATCTTCTTCGTCACTTTCTTCGGCTTCGAACTTTTTCTCTGGCGGAGCGTCGGGGAGTTCTCCAAAACTGAACAATACATTTGGATAAATGCGTCCATCTTCTTTTTCAACAATATCGGCAAGCTCCACAAAAAAGGTCCACATGCTGAAAAAATCGTACACATAGATCAATTTCGGGTTGTTTTCGGTCATTACCTCCTCTAAAAAGGTCTCGTTCATCAACCGAATATCAGAACCATTTTCACTCATGTCAAAAAGTGCGATTTCCTCATCTTGGTTCCATTCCTCGTCACAGGTGTAAAAGGATGCCATTTCACTGCCCTCAAAACCAAAAGCTTGTGTTATGGCGTTATGGAAATCCTCCAAAGTGGTGTTGTCCTCAATCTCGATATCCCTAAAGGTATCTTCCTCAGCATCAAGTATTATCCTGATTTTATAAATCATCCAAAAAATTTTAGAGTGGGCACAAAGGTACGATAAATAGCCCTTATTTTGTAAATCTGTGCAGGGTAAACGTCATGGCGGCCAATAAGAAAAATGCACCTATCTGATGCGCAATACCTAACCAAAGAGGTACGGCGTAAATCAGTGTTAATATACCCAGTAAAAATTGCAGAAAAACCAACCCCAAAAGCATTTTCAACCCTTTTTCTTGCAAAGGTGTCCGTTCTGTTTTGCCAGTTTTAAACCAAATGAAAACGATAATTCCAACAACCACATATGCGAGGTAACGATGCACAAACTGAACTCCGCTTTTTCCTTCAAAAAAGTTTTTAATGAAAGGTTGCTGTTCGATGTAGACCGTTTCGTGAATCAATTTTCCATCGCTCATCAATGGCCAATGGTTGTGAATAAATCCTGCATCCAGACCAGCCACAAAGGCTCCCCAGATAATTTGAATCAACAACAGAACCAATCCAAATCGAATTAGGTTTCTTAAGCTTCTATTGATTTCTTTCTTTGATGGATAAATGAGGTCCAAAGCCACCCACAGGCTGTAAGCGAAAGTCAAAAATGCAGTGGTCAAATGGGCTGCAAGCCTAAAATGGGAAACATCTGGACGGTCCACCAAACCGCTTTTCACCATATACCAACCCAAAAAGCCCTGAAATCCTCCCATTATCAGCAAAATCACACATTTTTTAATGGTGGCCCTATCCAATTTCTTGGTGAAAAGGAAATACAAAAAAGGAAGTATGAAAACAATGCCTATAAATCTGCCGATAAATCGATGCAGCCATTCCCAGAAATAGATGTCCTTAAAATCCTCAAGATCAAAATGACTGTTCAGCTTTTGGTACTCGGGGTATTGTTTGTACAATTCAAAGGCTTCTTCCCACGCTTGCTCGGTCATGGGGGGCAAGGTGCCGTGAATCAATTTATAGTCAGAAATGGAAAGTCCGGAGTGGGTAAGGCGGGTAATACCACCAACCAATACCATTATGAAAATGAGAAAACACCCAGTTAACAACCAGTACACTACGTATTTGTTATTTTTCATTCAGACTTGACTTTTAAGTTCAATGCTTTGCCTTTTTCCAACATAAATTGAAAGGCGGCCTCATATTCATTGGGGATTTCACCTTCCAAAATGGCTTCTTTAATGGCATCTTTGATGATACCGATTTCTTTGGAGGGTTTTAGGTTGAAAGTTTCCATGATTTCCTCCCCAGAAACTGGTGGTTGAAAATTTCGGACATGGTCGCGTTCTTCAACCTCCACTATTTTTTGACGAACAATCTTAAAGTTGTTCTTGTATTTTTTCTGCTTTTTTGGATTCTTGGTGGTAATATCCGCTTCGCAAAGGGTCATGAGGTCTTCCACATTATCACCAGCATCAAAAACCAATCTGCGCACCGCGGAATCGGTTACATGGTCTTCAGATAGAATAATGGGGCGCGAGCTCATCATCACCATTTTTTGAACGAATTTCATTTTTTCGTTCAACGGCATCCGCAACCTCTTGAAGAGTTTGTAAACCATTTTAGAACCCACAAATTCGTGTGCGTGAAAGGTCCAACCAATTTTTTTGTGGAATTTTTTGGTAGGTGCCTTTCCAATATCATGCAAAAGGGCTGCCCAGCGCAACCAAAGGTTGTCGGTGGTTTCCGAAATATTATCCACCACTTCCAAGGTGTGCCAGAAATTATCTTTGTGGCGTTGTCCCTCAATTTCCTCGATGCCTTGCAAGGCGGTAAGCTCGGGTAAAATTAGCGGCAGCAAGCCGGTTTTGTGCAGCAAGGAAAATCCGATTGACGGCTTGGGACTCATCAATATTTTGTTGAGTTCATCTACAATACGCTCTTTGGATACAATTTTAATGCGCTCTTGGTTTTCAGTGATGGCTTGCAGTGATTTTAGTTCGATGGTAAAATGCAATTGGGTGGCAAATCGAATGGCACGCATCATGCGCAACGGGTCATCTGAATAGGTGATGCCTGGCTCCAAGGGTGTTCGAATGATTTTCTTGTCCAAATCTTCCAAACCGTTGAAAGGGTCCAATAATTCACCAAAATTGGAGGCGTTTAGTGACATAGCCATCGCGTTTATGGTAAAATCGCGACGGTTTTGGTCGTCTTCCAAAGTGCCATCTTCCACCACCGGTTTTCTACTATCGTGATGGTAGCTTTCTTTTCGTGCACCCACAAACTCCAGTTCCAGGTCTTTGTGCTTGATCATGGCGGTGCCAAAATTCTTAAAGACTGAAATTTCAGGTTTTCCCTCCAGTTTGGAGGCTACTTTCTTTGCTAATTCAATGCCACTGCCAATGGCAACAATATCTATGTCTTTTGGGGTATTTCTTTTTAAAAAATAATCACGGACAAAACCACCAATCACGTAAGCATCTACGCCCAATTCGTCGGCGGCTTCTCCAATGAGTTTAAAAATGGGGTGTTTTATGGCTTCTAAATGAACCTGCATCGTCAATCTATTCCCGAATTACCTTCACTTGTCCATCATTGCTCAGTTTAATAATGGAAGAGGGTGAAGGGTTTTGATTTACATCGGGCAAATTTACCACATAGTCCACTCCTTTTAAAATTTCTGGGCTTATATCCTTGAACTGTTTTGGGGTGGGCTCGCCAGAAATATTCGCCGAGGTGGAAACAATGGGCTTTCCAAACTTATTAATGAGGTACTGGCAGAATTTATCTGAAGCTACGCGAATGGCCAAAGTATTGTCTTCGGCAACAAGATTTGCAGCAATTCCTTTGGGTTCATCAAATACAATGGTGGTGGGTTTGGTAGCCAAATCCATAATATCGTAAGCCACTTCGGGAACTTCTTGCACATGACGCTCCAACATCGCTTGATTGGCAACCAAACAGATAAGGGCCTTGCTGTCTTCCCTTTTTTTAAGGGCGTAGACTTTTTTTACGGCTTCGGGATTGCTGGCATCGCAGCCAATGCCCCAAACGGTGTCGGTGGGGTAGAGGATAAGGCCACCTTCTTTAAGTATGGTATTGCAATGGTTTATTTCGTCTATCAAAGTCTTAGAATTTAAATTTAAAATGTTCTGATAATGCCAACCACTGGTCTCGGTTTTTGTCCATGCCGATATTTCCCTTTTTCAGAGAGACTTTTTGTGATCCCCAGATGGGAATAGGTTCTTTGGTTGGGATGGAAGCCATTTGTGAAGGTGTGCCCTTTATTAGACTCATCGCTTTGAACCAAAGGTCGTCAGCTTTTGGCGTCAATTTTAAAAATAGTTCCTTGTCCAAAACTTGCTCATGTAGACAATTGGACGGGTAAAGTGTTCCCCCAGCTCCTATGGGCAAAGTTAATTTAGGGTTTTCACACTTTTCAGTTTTTGATTTCCATTCTTTATAAGGGAGCAAAGCGCCCGAATCATCATACGAAATGCAACGAACTTGATTGGCAATGACTGTATTTGGATTGTTTTGATGTTCGGAAAGAATATTGGACAACCAACTATCTCGATACATCATGTCGTCATCGCAAGTAATTATGGTTTTTTCTGGAAATAGTTTTAGAGGTTCCACAAGTTTTCTGTGCGAACTAAAATAGTCTGTATATCTAATTTGAAATATGTCTCCTTCTAAAACAGATAATTTTTTTGGAACTTGATTTTTTAAATCTTGGTGTAGCCAAAGAATCAAATGTTCTGGAAGTATGGTCTGATTCAGAATGCTTCGGATGGTGAGGTGAACAATGTTCAATCTAGATGGTATTGAAGCTAAAGAAACTACTACTGGAGCTTTTTCTTTATTTGAAATCAGCTGATGTAGCGGTTTTCCAGAAAGCTTAATTTGGTTATAAAGTGATACAGGTATTTCCTTGACCTTCATTATGGAACTTTAGAATCACAAAATTAAGCATATGCGATAACATTTAATATTTCTATTTTTGCCAAGATGAGTCCGAAAGAAAAAGAACCGCCAAAGATTTCTGTAATCGTAAGTACCTATAATGCCGAAGAATGGCTAGAGAAGGTGCTTTGGGGCTTCAATTGTCAAATTTTCAAGGATTTTGAAGTGGTAATTGCCGATGATGGCTCAGGGCCAAAAACCAAGGCATTATTGGACGAAATGTCCGAAAAGGTATTTTATAATATTGTTCATGTTTGGCAAGAGGATGATGGTTTTCAGAAATCAAGGATTTTAAATAAAGCTGTTGAGGCCTGTAATGCAGATTATATTATAATGACCGATGGGGATTGTATTCCCCGCGAGGATTTTGTGGAGGTACATTACATTAATAAAGCGGAAGGTTATTTTATTTCTGGCGGCTACTATATGCTGCCCATGAATATTTCCAAAATCATAACCAAGGAGGATATTGAGAAGCAAAACTGTTTTAATATCCACTGGCTTAAAGAACAGGGAATTCCCAAAACCTTTAAAAATAATAAACTAACTGCCAGCGGTGTAGTTTCTAAGTTTCTGAATACGTTTACGCCTACCAATGCCAGTTGGAATGGACACAATTCCTCGGGTTGGAAAAAGGATATCTTAAATGTGAACGGTTTTGATGAGCGAATGCAATATGGAGGACAGGACCGTGAACTTGGCGAACGACTGTTTAATTTTGGAATCAAGTCCAAACAATTGCGTTATAGCGCCGTTTGTGTGCATTTAGATCATAAGAGAGGCTATAAAACCCCCGAATCAATCGCCAAAAATCAAGCGATTAGAAAAGAAACAAAGTCGCAAAAAGTGGTATGGACCCACTATGGCATCACTAAATAGTAGGCCAGTTTGTTCTTTGTTTCCAGCCTCTTCAATTCCCTAAAGCGTTCCAAAACTCCTAATGCGTTCAGATAGCAGATAGTCAATCCCTTTTTTCCGTCCAAAAATCCTAATCGAATTATATAATGGTTGAAAAATTTCCAAAAGGGCTTTACTGTCATTAACAGGTAATTAAAGTGCTTTTCTTTATAGAAGTCTTCTTTGGCTTTTAATCGGCCGTAACAGAGCATCTTACCCTTGTAGTCCTCATAATTTTTATAGCAGAAATGCAAAAGTTTTTCTTTTAAAACTCCAGAGTTCCCATCCACTTCAAGGGTTTCGTGCACAATTTTCTTATCGGTAAACTGAGCCTTACTTTTTCTGAACAGCCTATGGTTTTTATCGGTTTGCCAACCACTATAATTAAGGGGCTGGTTTTGGAACATAAACTTTCTATAAAACCAATATGCTTCTTGCGCTTTGGGGTTATTAATGGTTTCCGTGATTTCTTTTTGAAGGCTTTCAGTTACCACTTCGTCGGCATCCAAGAACAAAACCCAATCGTTGGTGGATTGCTTTAAAGTAAATGATTTTTGAGCGGTAAAGTTTTCAAAGGGATTCTGAATCACTTTTACATTCGGATGACTTTGAAGGTATTCGTAGGTGCCATCCGTACTAAAAGAGTCCACAACGATTATTTCATCGGCAAAGGAAATAGATTCAATACACTTTTCAATGTAGCCTATTTCGTTGTAGGTAATGATAAGTGCTGATAATTTTTGCTTTGGGGCGCTCAATTCAGCCATAAATTTTTATGCTATGAGGTTAGTTGTTTCTAAATCTAAAACAAAAAAAACGAAAAAAAATTGTTCGGAGAACTATTTTTCTTACAACAATCAAATTGATAATTGCCCTACTGATTTTTTGTTAAAATTCTAATGAACCAAATCTAACGGTTGATTTTATAAAAGAGGGGAAAAAATAAATAAGGTTGCTTAATATTGTATAAAATCTTTCCCATGAACCTACTTTTTATTATACCCGTTTTGGGCATTGTTGCCTTTCTAATCGGTAAACTTATCAAACACAAATCACTTTATCCGTTTATGCCTTTTAGGTATGATTTTAGGAAAAGAAAAAATACTTTTCTAAAAACAATGCAACTGATGGAAAAACTCCAATCTAAAGTTATTGTGGAAACAGGTACTTCGCGTGAAGGCTTAAAAGGAGCAAAAAGTAATGGAGCCGCTACTATTGTTTTTGGAAAATGGGCTTTGCAAAATGGTGGTGTTTTACATTCTGTTGATATAAGTTTAGAATCTATATCACAAGCGCAAGCGGAAGTGAATAATCAAGGTTTACAAGATGTTGTAAATATTCATCATTCAGATTCAGTTAAATTTTTACAGAATTTCAACCAGCAAGTAGATTTACTTTACTTGGACAGCTATGATTATAGTTCTCATGATATTGAAATCCAAAAGAAAAGCCAGGAACACCATTTGGCAGAATTCAAAAGCATAGAAAATTGTCTACATCATAACTCGGTTGTGTTAATAGATGATTGTGATTTGCCAAACGGAGGCAAAGGAAAATTGGTTATTGAATATATGCTTTCCAGAGGCTGGAAAACAGTGATGAATTCCTATCAGGTTTTATTGGTTAGAGAGGATTTGAAACTGGACGAAGTCTAATAAATGTTGGATAAATAGTTCTGGATGAAATTGTTGGTATAGGTTATGGACGTTTTCTTTACGAGCTTTTTTGTCCATTTTTCCAATTTCGGGGATATAATCTTCCAAATGAACTCCTTGGTTTGCCGTATTGTCTTTGAATGTAAGCCACGCCTTTTTGGAAATCCAAGGAGAAAAGATGGAATAATTGGGAACTCCCAAGGCTTTGGAAATATTACTTGCACCACCTTCGTTTCCAATATACCCATCGCACCTTGAAATTAAAGCAATAAATGATCTTAAATCGGGACAAAAAATATCTGCCATAATTGATTTTCTAGAATTTTCTGAGCATAAATCAAGCAATTCAATTAGTTTGTCCTTTTGATTGGGCAAATAATTGAATAAAATCGTTGCGTCAAAATTTTCACTGAGTGCATCTATAATATGGGCCAAATAGTTTAAAGGATAGCTCTTGCTCGGACAACTTCCTTGAATACCTATCATAAAAATTGGTTTGTCTGAACACACGCCTCTTTTGGTCAACATCAGCTTTATTTCTCTAATTTCTGTTTCAGACAGATAGATTTTTGGCTCTAGGTAGGAGAATTTAAGTTTTGGAATAATGGGGTTTAAAAGTTCTAATCGATTTTGAACGGCCATTCCCATAGGTCCATTTTCATCGCGAGAACGAATTAAGAGCTGGTCGTAAACGAATGAAGAATACCATTTTCGATAAGACAACTTCATCGAAGCATTACAAAACAAGCTTATCAAGTTACTTTCCAGTTTACAATACACGTCAATTACGGTATCATATTTTTCTTTGGAGATGGATTTTAAAAACTTATAAAAGGCAAGTTTATTTTTTCGAAGTGAAGGTGAAAAAATTATGAACTTGTCTATGTAGGGATTTCCCTCAACCACAGGCACTGTATTCTCATTGATTAAATAATGAACCTGTGAACCTGGAAAATGAATCTTTAGGTGTTGGCAAAGAATGCTGCTCAGCAGCACATCCCCAACCATTTTTTGTTGGATAATTAAAAACCTCATTTTTAATATTTTCCTCCCAGAAACTTGAGCTTCTGGGAGTGTTGTTAAATGAGGTTGTACTACTGTTTTGCTTCTTTAATTTTTTTAAAAAAAGCATGGCAAATAAATGAGGTTGTTCAGGATATTGCCGAATCCTAAACTGCAAATATAAAATTATACCGCTACATCATGCTCTCTAAGTGCATTGTTCAACGAAGTCTTCTTATCGGTGCTTTCTTTTCTTTTACCAATGATCAACGCACAGGGTACCTGATATTCTCCAGCGGGGAACTTTTTGGTATAACTACCGGGAATTACCACTGATCTTGCTGGTACTCTTCCTTTTAGTTCAATGGGTTCGTCACCGGTAACATCGATGATCTTGGTCGAAGCGGTCAATACCACGTTGGCGCCTAAAACGGCTTCTTTTTCAACGCGAACACCTTCCACCACAATACATCTGGAACCGATAAAGGCATTATCTTCAATAATCACTGGAGCGGCTTGCAAGGGCTCTAAAACACCACCGATGCCAACACCACCACTCAAGTGAACGTTTTTGCCGATTTGTGCACAACTACCCACTGTGGCCCAGGTATCAACCATAGTACCTTCATCCACATAAGCACCAATGTTCACGTAACTAGGCATTAAAATGGTTCCTTTGGAAATATAGGCACCGTGTCTTGCTACAGCATGCGGTACCACACGAACTCCTTTTTCCTTGTATCCTTTTTTCAATGGAATTTTATCGTGGTATTCAAAAATGCCAGCTTCTAAAACTTCCATTTTCTGGATGGGGAAATAAAGTACAACAGCTTTCTTTACCCATTCATTGATCTGCCATCCATCATCGGTTGGCTCTGCACAACGTAATTCACCCATGTCGATAAGTTCGATTACCTCACGAATGGCCACTTGGGTCTCTTCTTCCTGCAACAATTCTCTATTGTCCCACGCCTTTTCAATAAACGCTCTTAAATCTGTCATTTTTCTTGAAATTTTTACAAAGATAAGTCCCATGGCAGAATATTAAGAGCATTTTTAAGGGCATAACATTTTTAAGGTTATTTTTGCCAAAAAATTGTCTTGGCTAGAATTTTGGCATTGGATTATGGAAAGGTGAGAACCGGAATCGCAGTTACTGATGAACTTCAGTTAATTGCTTCTGGACTGACCACGGTGGCGACGCCAAAACTTTTGGATTTTTTAGGTGATTACCTCCAAAAAGAATCTGTGGAAAGATTTGTAATTGGTTTGCCCAAACAAATGGATAATACCGAATCCGAATCCGAAGTGTTGATTCAAGATTTTTTAAAAAAATTAAAGACCAAGTTCCCAAATGTTACCGTGGAACGGCAAGATGAGCGGTTCACGTCTAAAATGGCCATGCAATCCATGCTGGAAAGCGGGTTGAAAAAGAAAAAAAGAAGGGAAAAAGCTTTGGTCGATGAAATAAGTGCCACGCTGATTTTGCAGGCATACTTAAACCGTTTTTGATTTATGATTTTACCCATTGTGGCGTACGGTGACCCCGTTTTAAGAAAAGTAGCAAAGGATATTACCTCAGAATACCCAAAACTTGATGAGCTCATCAACAATATGTGGGAGACCATGTACAATGCCCATGGTGTTGGATTGGCAGCTCCCCAGGTTGGTTTGCCCATTAGAATGTTTATGGTGGATACCACTCCTTTTTCCGATGATGAAGATTTGACTGAAGCAGAACAAAAGCAGTTGGATGGCTTCAAAAAAGTGTTCATCAATGCTAAAATTGAAGAGGAGAGCGGAAAAGAATGGGATTTTAATGAAGGTTGTTTGAGTATTCCAGACATTCGCGAAGATATAAAACGTAAGCCAGAAATTGTCATCAGTTATTTGGATGAGAACTTTAAATCCCATAAAGAAACTTACGACGGTTTATTGGCCAGAGTGATTCAACATGAGTACGATCATATCGAGGGTATTTTGTTCACCGATAAATTATCATCCTTAAAAAAGCGACTTCTTAAAAGTCGTTTGGAAAAAATTTCAAAGGGAAAAATCACAGCAGACTACAAAATGCGATTTCCTGATATCAAAAAACGACGTTAAAAAAATCGCAGTTTCTTATAAAAACATATTTTTGCGCGCATAAATTATTTTAAATGGCATTAGACAAAATTTTATCTATCGGAGGTAAACCAGGACTTTATAAATTGTTGACCCAAACCCGTGGTGGTTTTGTGGGCGAATCCTTGTTGGATGGCAAACGAGTAACCGTTGGCATTAGGAGCAATGTAAGTGTACTTTCGGAAATCGCCATTTACACCTTGGAAGAAGAGGTGCCGTTAAAAGAGGTTTTCCAAAAAATAAAGGAAAAGGAAAACGGCAATAAAACTTCAGTGAGCCACAAGGCCGATAAAATTGAATTGGAAGAGTATTTCTTCGAAGTACTGCCGAATTATGATGAGGACAGGGTGTACGCCAGTGACATCAAAAAAATCATTCAGTGGTACAATATTCTTTTGGACAACAATATCACGGAATTCGTAGAAGCAGAAGCAAAAGAAGAAGAGGCACCAGCTGCTGCCGATGCCTCTGCTGAGGAAGAATAAATCCTATTCCTTTTTCCAGTCAATCAATTTACTCGGGTAATAATTGACATTCATTTTTTCCAGATAGGGCACCTGTTTGGCCAATCGTTCTTTGTAGTCATCCCAGTTTAATTGTTCGGATGGCGTCCACCCCAATTCGGCATATCCAATAGCTCTAGGGAAGGCCAAATATTCCAATTCGGCACTATTGCTAATGGTTTCGGACCAAAGTGGCGCCTCAATGCCCAAAATGTTTTCTTTGGGAAGACCTTCCACATAAGTTTCGGGATCCCATTGATAACCCACATTTACGGGAATGTATGCGGCCCAATGCAATCCGTATTCCGAAATGGAATCGTACTGCATATCCAAATAGGCCTTTTTAGCTGGTGAAATAATAATTTTGGAGCCATTTTCAGCAGCCTTTAAGGCATGTTCTGGTTCGTTCCAAAGTTGCACCACGGATGAGCCATCAATCTTGGCTTGGGCAATCTCATCCCAACCAATCATAATTTTGCCGTGCTTTTGCACAATTTTTTCCACCTTTTCCACAAAAAGAATATAATCACTCTTTTTGGTCACATGGCTTTCATCACCACCAATATGAAAATAAGGACTTGGGGACATGGCTGCAATTTCACCAATCACATCATCCAAAAAACTGTAAACGGTATCTTTTTGAGCATCAAAAGAGCTGTAACCTACTTTCATATCGGTTCTAACTCTTGGGGTTTCAGCCTGACCTGCTGCATGTAAGAAAGGATAGCTTAATGATGCTGCATTGGTATGTCCGGGCATATCCATTTCAGGGACAATCTGAATGTGTCGCTCCGCAGCATAGGCAATAATATCTTTATATTCTTCTTGGGTGTAAAAACCACCTTCACCACCACCAACTTCGCTTTGGCCGCCCACTTCGGTAAGTTTGGGCCATGATTTGATTTCGATGCGCCATCCTTGGTCATCGGTAAGGTGCAGGTGAAGCGTGTTGTATTTGTAGTACGCCAAAATGTCGATGTACTTTTTTACTTCATCCACGGTAAAAAAATGACGCGCCACATCCAGCATTGAACTTCTGTAAGCCAATTTAGGGGCATCCAATATTTTTCCTGAAGGAATCACCCAAAGTGGATGGTCCGTAAGGGTATCATTGCTTTGCTCGGGAATCAGTTGTCTTAACGTTTGAATCCCGCGGAAAGCGCCAGCGGCCGTTTTGGCATTCAATAAAATGGAATCCTTTTTAATGTAAAGTTGATAGGCCTCAGGATTATCCAATTCTTCACTATCCGATTGATTGATATAGATCAAACGTTCCAAAGTATTTTCTGAGGAGGTATTTACTCCAAGATTCAATCCTGTTTTCCCTTTTATTTTTTCTGAAAGAAATTGGCCCACTTTTTCAAAAGCAGGGTCGGAAGTGGAAGTAAAAATTGCAGTGCTGGCATCCAGTCCAAATGCACTGTTGGTGGGAATTGTTTTTACCGGTTTTGGAATTAAAGCGACCGTAGAAAGGTCGGTTTTAGGGAAATTGATTTCCTTTTTTTGGTCTTGACAAGCTGCTATGCAGAGGACTGCAATGAACAGCAAAATTGATTTTTTGATCACAGTTGTTTAGTTTATTTAACGTAGTCTTTGATTACATCGTACCAGATGTCGTAACCTTTGGCATTCATGTGTAGGCCATCTTCAATAAAGATGTCTTGTTTTACTTTTCGCTTGTCCAACATAGGATACCAAACATCAATAAAATCGACACCATCGGTTTCGGTGGCCAGTTTGTTTAATTTTCGATTCAAACGACGGTACCTGCCCCTGTATTTCCATCGTGATATGCTCGGCTTTGCCGAAATAAATACAATTTCCATATCGGGATTTTTTTCTTGTAGCGTATTTAAAATACGTTGAGAGGTTTTAAGAATGGCCTTGGGTCGCTTTTTGGCAAAAATATCGTTGTCTCCCTCATAAATAAAAACTTTGGTGGGAGTATAGTCCAGGATGGTTTCATCCAAATAATATTCCAGATCTGAAAATTGGGATCCTCCAAAACCTGTGTTCAACACCTGCTGGTCCGGAAATCGCTCTTGAACATCGGTCCAAAAACGAATACTGGAACTGCCCGTAAAAACAATGGTAGGTTGGTTGGCATCCCAAACCGTATCGTACTTTTTTTGAATGGCCTCAATTTCTTGGGCAAAATCTTCAGGGTTCTGAGCATTGACCAAAATGGGTATAAAAAATAAGGCAATCAGAAAATACTTCATGGTATTGGAGTTTTCTTAAAAATCGGAGTTGAAGATAGTGATATTTTTAAATTTTAAGGCTTGTTGAAAAATAGCGGGTCACTTTTCATAAGTTCATTTTGATGATGGATTTTTCACGGAACGGACTTCGTATTTTTGGTCAAAATCCACAGCATGAACACAAGAACAGAACAATTGGCCGCTTTTGACCGCCTTTTAACCATTATGGACGAATTGCGAGCGCAATGCCCTTGGGATAAAAAGCAGACCATGCAAACGCTTCGTCACTTGACCATCGAAGAAACGTATGAGTTGGGCGATGCCATTTTGGACAACGATTTGGAAGAAGTGAAAAAAGAATTGGGCGATATTTTGTTGCACATTGTGTTCTATGCCAAAATAGGTTCGGAAACCCAGCATTTTGATATTGCAGATGTAGCCAATGGCATTTGCGAAAAACTCATTAACCGACACCCTCACATTTATGGCGATATAAAAGTGGAGAATGAAGAGGAGGTAAAGCAGAATTGGGAAAATATCAAATTAAAAGAAGGTAAAAAAAGCGTGCTCGAAGGAGTGCCCAACGGCTTACCATCCTTGGTGAAGGCCAACCGAATACAAGATAAAGTTGCCGGGGTTGGTTTTGATTGGGAAAAGCCTGAACAGGTTTTTGAGAAGTTAAAAGAAGAGCTGGCAGAGCTACAAGTAGAGGTGGAAGCGAACAATGCGGATAAAATGGAGTCGGAATTTGGCGATGTGCTGTTTTCCATGGTCAATTATGCCCGATTTTTGAAAATAAATCCAGAAAATGCATTGGAACGAACCAATAAAAAGTTCATTAAACGTTTTCAATATTTGGAAACAAAAGCTAAAGAAGCAGGGAAACCGATAAGCGATATGACCCTGGCCGAAATGGATGTGTATTGGGAAGAGGCCAAACAACTGTAAATTTATCTGTAAGCTAACGTGAAGTTTGGGGACAAATGTCTCCAATCTGGCTATATTTGCCATCCTTTTTAAATACCTGTTGTGTTTCAGAACTATACCAAGGAGTTTGCCTATAACCTAAAATTATCCTATCCCGTTATTTTGGGGATGTTGGGGCACACTTTTGTGGCCTTTGCCGACAATATTATGGTGGGTCAATTGGGTACGGCAGAATTGGCTGCTGTTTCTTTGGGAAACAGTTTTGTATTTATCGCCATGTCCTTAGGAATTGGATTTTCTACAGCAATTACACCTCTGGTAGCCGAAGCAGATGGCGCAAAGGACCAAGCTGCGGGTAAAAGTGCCCTTAAACATGGATTGGTGCTTTGTACCATTTTAGGATTGTCGCTTTTTGGACTCATTTTGCTGGCCAAACCGTTGATGCACCATATGCAACAGCCCCCAGAAGTGGTGGAGCTAGCATTACCTTATTTGGATTTGGTGGCTTTTTCTTTGGTGCCCTTGATTATTTTTCAGGCATTTAAACAGTTTTCGGAAGGACTTTCCCAGACCAAATACCCCATGTATGCGACCATTTTGGCCAATGTGGTGAATATTACACTGAACTATTTACTCATTTTTGGTTCGTTCGGATTTCCAAAAATGGGAATAGTGGGTGCAGCGGTAGGAACTTTGGTGTCACGGGTAATCATGGTGGCCTATATTTGGTATTTGCTCAAACGTAAGAAGCAATTCGAATCCTACGTGACCCATTTCAATTTTAAGGAAATCGAGAAAAAGGTGATGAAAAAAATCATCAGTCTAGGATTTCCATCCGCATTACAAATGTTTTTTGAAGTGGCCATTTTTACTGCCGCCATTTGGTTGAGTGGTGTATTGGGGAAAAATGCCCAAGCAGCCAATCAAATTGCATTGAACTTGAGCAGCATGACCTTTATGGTGGGTATGGGACTCAGTGTTGCGGCGATGGTACGAGTAGGAAATCAAAAAGGACTGCGTAACCATAAAGAGTTGAAGCGCATTGCAGAATCTATCTTTTTCTTGACTTTATTGCTAGAAATTGCGTTTGCAGCGATATTCCTGTTGGGGCGGCATTGGTTCCCCACCATTTATTTGGATGTGGACGATATAGTCAACCAAGCGGATAACACCGAAGTAATTATTGTAGCGGCGAAATTGTTGTTGGTAGCGGCCTTTTTTCAAATTTCTGATGGGTTGCAAGTAGTGGTCTTGGGTGCGCTACGTGGATTGCAAGATGTGAAGATTCCGACATTTATTACTTTTATTGCGTATTGGTTGATTGGTTTTCCTATTAGTTATTATTTAGGGTTGCACACCAGTTTGGAAAGTACGGGGATATGGATTGGATTGCTGTCCGGGCTTACCGCATCGGCAGTAATGTTGTATCTTCGATTCATTTTTTTGACCAAGAAATTGATCGCACAATAGTCTAGTCACCCCGAGCTTGTCTCAGGGATTCATCATATGATGAAAAATCGAAATGAGATGTTGAAACAAGTTCAACATGACGCAATAAAAAATAAAATATTAGATACCGTAATTGGAATCAAAATAAAAACACATGGAACTACCTAAATTTTTATTGGCCGATAATACCGATTATCCCGATGCCATTTTTATTGTCCACACCGAATATCCAAGATTCATTATCAACCTAGAGAATGATGAGGTGGAATGGATGGAAGAATTTTCCAAGGAAGATGAGGCCGATTTAATGGATGAAACCGAAAGTTTGGTGGAGGCCGCTACTGCTTTTTATGATCGGGAAGTCTCCAGATACGATCAATAATGCTGGAACAGTTACTGGCATACGATAAAGAGCTGTTTTTGTTCCTCAACGGATTGGGGACCGAATCATGGGACGGTTTCTGGATGTTCATGACAACGACCAGAAATTCCGCACCACTTTATCTATTGTTGCTGTATTTATCCTACCGAATCTTTGGTTGGAAGGGAACAGGAATTGTTTTGGTATCCATCGCCTTGTTGATTACATGTACGGACCAATTATCCAACTTTTTTAAATATGGTGTTGGCCGATTACGACCATGTCACGAACCTGAAGTGAGCAGTGCCATGCGTTTGGTGAAAAGTTATTGCGGAGGGCAGTTTGGGTATTTTTCTGCCCACGCAGCCAATTCATTTGGGCCAGCCATTTTCTTTACGGTCATGTTCAAGAATAAAGTAAAGTACATTTCTTGGGTATTGTTGCTTTGGGCTTGCGTTGTGGCCTATAGCCGCATTTATATTGGGGTGCATTATCCATTGGATGTACTTACAGGAGCCTTGGTGGGCTCATTATTCGGATGGTTATTTGCCAAGTTGGCTATATTTGCTTTCCAAAAAACAGGGGTATGATTTCGACCACCAGATACTGGTTTTACATTGCACTGATTGTTCTGGTCTATAGTATCGGGATGTTTGCGACCCTGTTCGAGAACGATTCGGCCCAGTTTGCTGTCATGGCCATGCGCATGGTGCAGGAAAATGACTTTCTGAGCCTGTTCAAAGGTCCCGAAGAGTATCTGGATAAACCGCACATGCATTACTGGTTAGCAGCGCTATCCTATAAAATATTTGGAATCCACGATTGGGCCTACCGAATCCCCGGTATTTTGTCCACTTTGCTGGGAGCATACAGTTGTTACGGATTAGGTAAACTACTTTACAATAAAGATGTAGGTCGATTTGCCTCGTTGATTTTTATGACGGCCCAAACCATGGTTTTGGCCAATATCGATGTCCGTACCGATGCAGTTTTAACAGGATTCACTATTTTTTCCATCTGGCAATTGACCACTTATATTGAAAAAGGAACCCTAAAGAGTATCGCTTTGGGTGCTTTTGGAGCAGGAATGGCCTTTTCCACCAAAGGACAGATTGCATTGGTGGTCATTGGAATTTCGATTCTCTGTCATTTGGCCTATACCCGAAAGTGGGAGCGATTGCTTAATTGGAAGTTACTGCTTGCCCTTTTGGTTTTTGGTTTGACCATTACTCCGATGTTGTATGCCTATTACCATCAATTTGATTTGCATCCCGAAAAAGTGATTCGCGGAAAGGATAACCGAAGCGGAATCTTCTTTATTTTTTGGGAACAGAGTTTTGAGCGCATGAGTGGTGAAGGCGTTGGGAAGAATAGTAGTGATTTCTTTTTCTTCTTCCATACTTTTTTATGGGTGTTCTTGCCTTGGACGGTTCTCGCTTTGATTGGTTATTGGACCAAAATTAAAGCTTTTTGGGAAGCCAAATTTTCATATAGACCTAATCTTGAGTTTTTAACGGTAGGTGGAATTTCCATTTTGTTCCTGCTCATCAGTTTTGCGCAGTTTAAACTGCCCCACTACATGAATATTTTGATGCCGTTGTATGCCATTCTTTCAGCAGCTTTCTTATATGTCTTGCATCAACAGGAAAAATTGAAAATGGCCAAAGTGATTCTGGGCATACAATATTTTATTTTGGGATTGGTAGTGCTCTTCACCTTATCGATAAGCTTTTTGGTCTTCAAATTGGAGCATTGGTACAGCTATTTGTTTTTGATGTTAGCACTAGCTTTGATAGTTTATTTCATCCTGAAAAAAGAGACTGTTTATGCTAAAATCATAACGGTTGCCATTTTTAGTGCTGTGGTGTTGAACGGCTTTATGAATGCCCATTTTTATCCAAAATTGCTCGAATATCAAGGAGGTTCAAATATGGCAGAGCAGGTAAAAGCGAATCAAATACCGGTAGATAAAATTTATAAAATCAGTGAAAGACATACCTGGGCCTTGGATTTTTACGACCAGAATCCCGTAAATATTGTTTCTATTTCTGATTTATCGAGTTTTGACGATGCTTGGGTATACGCTACCGATGAAGAACTGGAGCAATTGCGAAAGAATGGCATCACTTGGGGGCGTCAAATTACAGTGGACCAATTTCGGATTACCCGTTTGCAGATTAAGTTTCTCAACCCCAATACCCGCGAAGGTAAATTGAACAAAATGCACTTGGTACATTTGGATTAATCAACGGATTCCAACTTTGGCTTTTTAAAGTGATAGATTACTCCAAAGAGCGAAGTAAGGGCCGTAATCAAAAAGAAGGTAAAGCTGATTCCTATGGATGTGCTTTCATCCAATCCCAGCCATTTTGCGCCGTACAAAAAGGTCACTTCTCGGCTTCCTATACCCCCAATAGTTAATGGGATCACAGAAACAATAGAGGATACCAAGAACACGAACAAGTATTCAATGGTGTCCATGCTTACAGACAAAGACTTCAAAATACAAAGGACACTAACCAATTGTGACAGTTGTACCAAAGCTGAAAATCCGACGGCTTTCCAAAAAATCGGTAAAGTGTACGGAAAAAATGTCTTGTTCACGAACCAAAATACCACCACGCTCAACGGAATTGCCACTAGTATCAACCAATAAAAACTTTGGAAAAACTCATTTTTGGACAACATTGCAAGGATACAGGCATACATAAAGAGCAACAACATCCCACTTAACCGGTCCAAGAGAATGCTAGCAAATACTTTTTTGGTGCCCGGTTGATATGCTTTTTGTATCACATAGCCTTTATAGGCGTCTCCGCCTATTCCACCCGGTAAAAAAAGATTGTAGAACATTCCCAAAAGCGACAACTTTAGGTTGCTCAATTGCGTTAGTCTAGCACCAATTTGATGAAAATACATATTGGTTCTAAAAGCGGATAAAACTTTGGATAGCACAAAAAACAGGGATGCCAATAACAAATAGAGCGGGTCGCTCTTTTTTAAGGTCTGGAGTACATCCTTCAACTCTATTTTGGTGAAAATAAAGTAAATCAGTACTGCACTGATCACAATTTTTAGAGCAGTGATGAGCTTTTTACGCAGCTTTTCCGTCACCTATGGTAATTTTTTTAATGCGATACGGTCTTTTCTGTTGCGATTCGTAGTAGGTGCGAATCAAGAGTTCCATTACAATTCCGATAGTGAACAATTGAATGCCCCCCACAATAAACATCATTCCAAAAATGAGTAGGGGTCTGGTTCCGATATCTTGTCCGAATCCTAATTTTACAATCAATAAGTACACATTGATTAATATTCCAAGAATCACCAACAAAACCCCGAAAATCCCGAATAAGTGAATGGGGCGTTGGAAGTATTTTCTAATGAAAAGCAAAAGCATCATATCGGCAATCACCTTAAAAACACGCTCTAAACCATATTTGGAAACTCCCGCATGTCTAGCATGATGTTTTACGGGAACTTGTTTGATTTGAGCTCCTTCCAAATAGGCCAAAAGAGTAATAAAACGGTGCATTTCACCGTAAAGGTTTAGGCTTTTTGCAATGTCCTTGGTGAACACTTTAAGCGCACAGCCGTTGTCTTTTATGTCCAACTTGGTGACCCTTCGCACCAAAAAATTGGCAATTTTGGAAGGTATTTTTTTGACCAGTGAATCTTTTCGTTTCTGACGGATGCCAGTTACCAAGTCGTATTCTCCGCTAACCGCATATTCCAACATATGTGGGATGTCCGATGGGTCGTTTTGCAAATCACCATCCATGGTGATAATGTATTCTCCTTTGGCATAATCGATTCCGGCAGCCAGGGCCAAACTTTGACCGTAATTCTTTTTCAATTCAATGAGATGAACCCTTTTGTCGTCCATTTCTTTGACCTTGATGCGGGTTTTATCCGTAGAAAAATCATCCACATATACAATTTGGTAGTTGTACCCTTCAAGGCTTTCGTTGATTTTTTGGGTCAAAAGAACCACATTGTCTTCCTCGTTGTACAAAGGAACCACTATGGATAAAAGGGAGTCGGTAACAGTGCTCATTCAGTATAAAATCTGTGCAAATTTATTGCTTTTATTTAAAGTTCCTTGGTAATCTTGTCCAATAGGGTTTTTGCGGCATAGAATGGTGAAATTTTATGTTGCTCAATTTCTGTTAGCAATCTGGCCTGTTCGGTTTTAAAGGTGTCTTTTTGATGAAAAAATTGTTTGATGTATTCGTCCACGGTCTGAAGGAACCAATTCTTGTTTTGGCGTTGTCTGTTCTTTTCAAAAAAGCCATTTGCCTTGGTGTGTTCCACAAATTGTTGCACCATATCCCAAATTTCCTCGATGCCCGTATTTTCCAAGGCGGAACATTTTTTCACCTTTGGTGTCCAGCCATTAGCTTTTGGTGGATAAAGATGAAGCGCTCTTGAAAATTCGGTAACGGCAAGTTTGGCATTTTCCAAATTGCTGCCATCTGCTTTGTTGATGGCTATGGCGTCTGCCATTTCCATAATGCCTCTTTTAATGCCTTGAAGCTCGTCTCCGGCACCTGATAATTTGAGTAAAAGGAAGAAATCGACCATACTGTGCACCGCTATTTCACTTTGGCCAACACCCACGGTTTCAACCAAAATAACATTATAGCCGGCTGCTTCGCAAAGAATTATACTTTCGCGTGTTTTTTGCGCCACACCACCCAACGAGCTGCCTGAAGGGGAGGGGCGAATAAAGGCCTTGGGGTCTTTTGCCAAGGTTTCCATCCGGGTTTTATCACCTAAAATGCTGCCTTTGCTCAATGAACTGGTCGGGTCTACGGCCAAAACCGCAACTTTGTTGCCTTTTTTGGTCAAGGCTTTGCCTAATGTTTCAATAAAAGAGCTTTTGCCCACACCAGGGACTCCGGTGATTCCCAATCGGATGCTGTTGGTTGGTCGAGCTAAACATTTCTCAATTACAGTATTCGCTTTTTCAAAATGTGCAGGCTTGGTACTTTCCAAAAGTGTAATGGCCTTGGCCAACATGGCTTTGTTTCCTTCATAAATTCCTTTTGCCAAATCTTCGGCAGCAAGTTCCTTTTTTCTGATGGCCTTGATTTTGGAAATGGTCTCCGAAGGTATTTTGCTTTTATCTGTCAAGAGTGCCTTTGATGGGATTTATGACGAAGTTATAAAGTTTTTGCGGGTAAACATAGCTTGACTGCTGAGAGATTCTAACAATTTTAAGGCCATTTCACATAAATTTAATAGCTGTTTAAGTGGACATCCGAGTACAAATTGGTACCTTTTCAATCCACAATCAGATGCTATCACAGCACTGATGTTTACGAACCTATAAACATTTAAAAGATGAAGACTATTTTTGAGGCAAAGGCCACGAATACAGGCGGTAGGTCTGGTCATGTTGAAAGTGAGGACGGACTTTTGGATTTTCCCATCAGTATGCCCACTTTAAAAGGAAAGACCGATCCCAAGTCCACCAACCCAGAAGAACTTTTTGCTGCGGCATATTCCAGCTGCTACGGTGCAGGATTACAAGCCGTTGCCAAGCAACATGGCATTGATGATTTGGGAGATTTTAGCGTAACCGCCACAATCTCACTCAATTCTGAAGAAGAAGGTTTTTTCTTGGAAGCTATTTTAGATGCCTATTTGCCAACTGTAGATAAAGAAATGGGAGAAACTTTGATGAAGGATGCCCATGAAATTTGTCCTTATAGCAAAGCTACAAGAGATAATATTACCGTTCATTTAAATTTATTATTGGACGAGTAAGAATTATAACTCGTTGAAAAAGAATCCCGTTGGTGTACATCAGCGGGATTTTTTTGTTAAAAATCAATAAAAAACAACCTAATTTGCAACGTTGCGTTTTTTGCATCGTCATTAAGTAGAACAACTAATAAAAACCGAACATAGAACCGAGTGTGCTCCATATTGAGCTTGTAGAAAAGTGCAAGGTGAACGATCGTCAGGCACAGATGAAATTGTATCGTCAGTATTGTGATGGTATGTTTTGTGTGGCCATGCGCTTTCTAAAAAATGCAGATGATGCCGAAGATGTGGTGCAGGAATCCTTTATCAAGGCATTTCAAAGAATAGCACAGTTTAAGGGAGAGGTGACTTTCGGGGCATGGTTAAAACGAATTGTGGTCAACGGCAGCATTGATTTCTTAAAATCGAAACATCAACAAACGGTGGAGCTGAACGATAGTTATATGCATGTGGCGGAATCAGATGATTGGTCGGTAGAGGAAGGAATCTCCATTGACCAAGTGAAGGAAGCCATTGATGAGTTGCCACAAAAATATAAATATGTAGTGCAGTTGTTTTTGGTAGAGGGTTATGATCATAGTGAGATCTCACAAATTATGGGAATCACGGAAACAACATCGAGAACCCGATTGCTTCGTGGAAAAGCACAATTAAAGGAAAAACTAAAGGATTTGGCTTATGGCACGTGATCTTAGAGAAATATTTGAAAAGGAGCGAGAGGTAAAAAAGTATCGCATGAAAGATGGTCATGCAGATCGATTTTTGTCCAAATTGGAAGAAGAATTGCCCAACGATCCACCCAAACGCAAAGTAATTTCACTTTGGATGCAAATTGCAGCTTCGGTTGTGGTGGCTGTTGGACTTTCTTTCTATTACTTCAATTCTAATTCAGACGTAATTGATACTGATCATAAGGTTACGGTTGTGGACCGCGATAAACCGGCTTCGGACGTGCAGACCATTTCTTTGGGTGATTTATCTCCCGATTTAAGAAAAATAGAAACCTATTATACCACCAATATCAATCTGCAATTGTCCGATTTGGCTGCAGACCCAGAAAATAAAGAGTTGGTAGATGGGTATATGGAACGATTGGCCGAGTTGAACAAAGAATACCAACGTCTCAACCAAGAATTGAACGAATTGGGCCCCAACGATCAAACCATCAATGCCTTGATCATGAACCTACAGCTAAGGTTACAGTTGTTGGAAAAATTAAAAACAAAGTTGAATCAATTAAATACATCAAAAAATGAACAGGAATCATCAGAAATTGTTTAGCGGGTTGCTCTTTGTGCTGGCGGGGTTTACCTGCCTGGCACAGGAGAAATCCAAAACATTCAAGGAAACGTACAATGTCAATAGCGATACGGAGTTGAGCATCAACACTAGTTATGCCGACATCGAGTTTGAGACTTGGAGCAAAGACGAAGTTGAAATCACAGCTGTAATTGAGCTGGAAGGCGTTGACGACGAAGGGGCCAAATCTTATTTTGAAAAGGATTTGGTGAAAATTATGGGAAATAGCAAGGAAATTGAAGTGAGTACCGAAGGTGGTTCACCCTATGTTTACGGTTATAGAAATGTAAACGTGGCCTCAGAGATTCCTTCGGTTGTGGAAATAATGTCCACTGTAGACATCCCGGATATTGTAATCCCTGAGATTTCAGTGATACCTTCAATGCCCCCAATACCTCCTATGCCTCCCATCGATTTTGATTACGACGCCTATAAAAAAGATGGTGACAAGTACATGAAAAAGTGGAAAGAGGAGTTTGACAAGTCCTTTGATAAGGAATACAAAAAACGCTTTGAAGAATGGGGTAAAGAAATGGAAGAAAGGGCCGCTGAGCGTGAGGAACAACGGGAGCGGTTGAAGGAAGAAAGAGAAAAAATGCGTGAGGAGAGTGAGAAAGTGCGTGAAGAAATGCACGAGCGTATGCGTGAACAAAGAGAGGAAGTGCGTGCACAGCATGCAGAGATCAGAAAAATGCAAAGAGAGGCGGCACGAACCATTCACGGAAGCCCCAATGTATACTATTTTTCATCCGACGGAGAACATAAAGAGTATAAGGTCAAAAAACGAATTATCATCAAAATGCCGAAGTACATCAAAGTCAATATGAACGTAAGGCACGGAGAAGTAAAATTGGCAGAAAATGCCAAGAATATCAATGCAAGCTTGACTTATTCAAGCTTGCTTGCTTCTACCATTGATGGTAAAAATACCGATATAAGGGCATCATATTCCCCTGTGATCGTAAAGCAATGGAATTACGGTAACCTAAGCACCGATTATTCCGATGATATCAACCTAAAAGTAGTAAAGGAATTAAACCTGAGAAGCGTGTCTTCCAATGTTGTGATCGGTGAAGTGGCCAGCAAAGCTTTGGTGAAAAGTAGTTTTGGCAGTGTAAACATTAATTCGGTAGCCAGTGGTTTTACCAATCTGGATATTTCCATGGAAAATGGGGAGTTGGACTGTAAGTTGCCCGAAACCTCTTTTGTGATTTCGGTGGATGAATCCAGTGCAGGTTCTGTATTGCATTATCCAACAAGTTTGAAATTGGTTTCGACCAAGAGCAATGCCAGCAAAATCCATAAAGGGTACAACATCAGCAAAAATGGTGGTAAGGCGATTACCATTAAATCAAAGTTTAGTGAAGTGGTTCTTAAGGACTAACTGTAAACACTGCTCAAAGTCCCAAAGAACCACCCACTTCTTATCTTTTTTGACTTTCCAATCTTCCTTAAGTCAAAACCTACAATTTCTAATGCACATCTTCCTTTAGAAACGATTTAAAATTTTTCTTGAAACGATTCAACCTGGGAATCGAAACATTTCTAACGTAACTATTGTTGGGGTTTCTTTTTTCGTAGTCTTGATGATACTCTTCTGCTTTCCAGAATTTATCGAATTTGGTCACCTCGGTTACAATTGGGCTTGGATACACATTTTCGGACTCTAACTTGGCCATATAGCTTTCGATAATCTTTTTTTCCTCATCATTCTTATAAAAAGCAATGGATCGGTATTGTGCACCACGGTCAGGACCTTGTCGGTTTAGGGTAGTGGGGTCGTGCGAACCAAAAAACACTTGAACCAATTGCGTAAAAGAGATCACCTCGGGGTCATAAAACACCTCTACGGCTTCAGCATGATGGGTTCTGCCGTAGGAAACCTCTTCGTAGGTCGGATTGGGTTCATTACCTCCAGAATAGCCCGAATACACCTCTTTAACTCCTTTCACACTTTCAAAGATCGCTTCTACGCACCAAAAACATCCGCTGGCAAAATAAGCGGTTTCATATTGTTGTAGTTCTTCAAAAGTTAATTTGGGGCTTTCTGCTACATGCGGTGTACTTTTTTGTGCGGTTTCCTTTGCTTCAGATTTTACTTTGGATTGACAACTTGTTGAGACAAAAAGCAGCAAAATTGCCAATGGAAATTTTATAAACTTCATGATGTTTTTTTGCTTAGTTGTATGAAGATACCAAGTATTACATGAATGGTCGTTAAAATTTGTTAATCGAAGCCAAGAATGTTGCAATTTTAAGACAATAGGATTGATGCGTTGTTTCATTGAAATTCCTACAATTCCTACAATAGACAATTTAATCTATAATCTTTTTCCTACAAATAAATAATTGGTTATCAAATACTTGCAAAGCCCTACAAAATCAATGATCGATGAAATGCACATGCTTTCGGCAAGGTGAAATTGACCCAAAAAACGTTCGTCGACGATAAAAAACACTTTACCCAAAAAAAGTTTTTATAACGAAAAAAAGGGGGCGTTGAGCGACCGAAATCTTCCTTAGGGTACTCCGCAAAGTAATTTTACTTCGTAATAAAAACCCAAATTATGAAAGCAATTTTAACCATCATCGTAGTAACTTTTTTCGGAACCATGGGCATGGCCCAAGATATATCCAAAGAGGTGAAAGTCGATACAATTTCTGAAGGTGTTGTTTTGGATATCGATTTTCAAACAGCGTACATCAAAGACAGAAAGATGGCAAGATTGTACAAGTTCAAAAATTCTAGGGTTAAAAAAGAACTTTCCTTTACTACTAAGAGAAACAAATCAAAACTAGCGTAATTATGATTTTTGAGTTTATGGTACCGTTTACGATGTTTTTAAGTGTGGCATTTGTGTTGGCCACCTTCGTGTTCTCTTTAAGGGAAAGAAAATTCACAGGAAATTAAGTTGTTTCGGGATATTAGGTTACAATTAAGGTCAGCAAATGCTGGCCTTTTGTTTTTGTTGTTAATTAGGAATCCACAGAGTTGAACTCCTCGATCACCTCTTCAAACTCTATGCGATAATAGGTACCCTTTTTATCGTAATCCCTGGTTATGGTACCCCTAAGCTGACGTGCAAGGTTGTAAATTAGCTTTAATCCCAAAGAATTGGTTGTCTTTGGGTTGATGTCCTCAGAATAACCAATACCATTGTCTCCCAAACACAACTCATATCGGTTATCACCAATTTTGTGCACTTCCACATGGATTTCTCCTTTGGAATCTACAATACCATATTTAAGGGCATTGGTAATGGTTTCATTGATGATAAGTCCCAGAGGGATAACAGTATCGATACTGAGCTTATGTTCATCAATGTCCAAATGCATTTTAATTTGACTGTCCCCGCCTTTTACGGAGCGAACCAAATAATCGCACAGCTCCTGAACGTAGGGTTTCAATTCAATTTTAGAGAGGTAATCGTCACGCTTGTACAACATTTCATGAACCATGGCCATGGAAACCACCCTGTTTTGACTGCTTTTGATGATATTGGCAATTTTATCATCTGCAATGGCCCTAGATTGCAAGCTCAACAAACTGGACACGGTCTGAAGGTTGTTTTTCACCCGGTGGTGCACTTCTTTGAGCAAAGTTTCTTTTTCATCGATCCGCTCTTGGATTTCGTTACGTGATTTGTACAATTTATGATGCGCTCTAAGTAAGTTTCTCCCAAAAACACCGCCTAATAGGTAAACAGCAAAAACGGCGCTTAAATAGGCGAACCAATCACGGGATTGCTCGGGAATGGTATTTTCAGTTATACTGAATTCACCGGTATCGTAAATAAACAAAAGGGTAAGTACGGCCAGATTGATGATGAGGTACAACTGTCCAAAAACTTTCGTGGTCACGTAGCCTGCAAAGACTATAATCGCCAATACAAATATGAAGGGACTCTCGATACCGCCACTAAAAATAGTGATGATAATGGCACCGTTCATGGAAAGAATTGACGTGAGGTTGTAAGTGAGAATTAGGTTTTTATGCTTTGAATACAGTAAGGTGTTCAAAAGGTTTACAAAAGCATATGCCAAGAACGTATACGGAATAACTCCTTCTATTTTTAGAAAGAAGAAACATATCATTCCAAATATAGCAGCAAAAACCGATGAACTATAGTTTACCTTGAGTATCAAATCAATTTTATCTTGAATACGGTATTTATCCTTGTCAGGAATTTTCATATGCTGCACATGAATATTGCTCTTACTTCCATAAGGTTGAAAAGTGTGGAGTAAAAGCTAGCGTTATGGGGCGTGTTTAAGGCGTAAATCTACTTATGTTTTTGGTATAAAAAAAGTGGCAGCTATAAATAACTGCCACTTTTAAGAGGTATTTTGGGTGATTTTAGTCTTCGACCAATACCCATTCGCCTTTATCTATTAAGGGTTCCGCTTGTTTGTACTTTACGGTCTTGCTTTCGCCGGACATTACATTTTTTATGGTAACCCTGTCATTTCTTCCAATTTTCGGTTTTTCCCTCGTAATGGTCTCGGTAACCGAAGGTCTTTGACCTTGGGTTTGCCCAGCAGCTCTGTTTTGCGCCGCCAACTCATCACTATTTGGAATTTCCTCTTTGGAGGTCTGTAAATTCTCCTTGGGTCTGCGCACATTGCGTGCCTCTTGGATTTGAGCAGTGTTCTCGGATGGCAATTCTCCTTTAAATAGGAAGGAAATCACTTCTTTGTTCACCTTATCTATCATTTCTTTGAAAAGCTCAAAAGCCTCAAACTTATAAATAAGCAACGGGTCTTTTTGTTCGTGCACGGCCAATTGAACGGATTGTTTCAACTCGTCCATTTTGCGTAAGTGCGTTTTCCAAGCATCATCGATGATGGCAAGGGTAATGTTCTTTTCAAAATCGGTAATCAATTGTTTACCGTTCGAATTATAGGCTTTTTCAAGGTTGGTGACCACATTCAACGATTTGATACCATCGGTAAATGGAACCACAATACGTTCAAATTTGTTGGTCTCGTCCTCATACACCTTTTTGATCACTTGGAAGGCAATGGTAGCACTGCGATCCATTTTATCCTGATAGAATTCGTAGGCTGCCTTATAAATAGTGTTCGCAATTTCTTGGAATCCCATTCGCTTAAAGTCTTCTTCACTTATTGGAGAAGTAATTGAGAAGAATTTGATCAGCTCGAATTCAAAGTTTTTGAAATCATCTGCCATTTTATTGGTCTCTGACACTGCCTCGCAAGTGTCGTAGATCATATTGGCGATGTCCACTTTTAATCGTTCTCCTTCCAAGGCGTGTCGTCTTCTTTTGTAGACCACTTCACGTTGGGCGTTCATTACATCATCATATTCCAACAAACGCTTACGGATACCGAAGTTGTTTTCTTCCACTTTTTTCTGTGCACGTTCAATGGATTTGGTCATCATGGAGTGTTGGATCACCTCTCCTTCTTCCAATCCCATGCGATCCATCATTTTGGCCACACGGTCCGATCCGAACAAACGCATCAAGTTATCTTCCAAAGACACATAGAACTGTGAACTACCAGGGTCTCCTTGACGTCCGGAACGACCTCTTAACTGTCTGTCCACACGTCTAGAATCGTGACGCTCGGTACCAATAATGGCCAAACCACCTGCATCTTTCACGGCAGTACTTAATTTAATATCGGTACCCCTACCTGCCATGTTGGTGGCAATGGTCACAACGCCAGCGTTCCCTGCTTCGGCTACAATATCGGCCTCTTTTTTGTGCAGTTTTGCGTTCAAAACGTTGTGTGGTATTTTACGAACGCTCAATAATTTGGAAAGTAATTCCGAAATCTCAACAGAAGTGGTACCAATCAACACAGGTCTCCCTGCATTGGATAATTTGGTTACTTCCTCAATAATGGCGTTGTATTTTTCACGCTTGGTCTTGTAGATCAAATCGTGACGGTCATCACGTGCAATCGGTCTGTTGGTTGGAATTTCCATGACATCCAACTCGTAGATTTCCCAGAATTCCCCTGCTTCTGTTACAGCTGTACCGGTCATCCCGGCCAACTTGTTGTACATTCTAAAGTAATTCTGAAGCGTAACGGTGGCAAAGGTTTGGGTCATGGCCTCAATCTTCACATTTTCCTTGGCTTCAATAGCTTGGTGCAATCCATCGGAATATCTTCTGCCATCCATGATACGACCAGTCTGTTCGTCAACGATCATTACTTTGTTGTCAATTACCACATACTCCACATCTTTTTCGAATAGGGTATAGGCTTTTAACAACTGCGTCATGGTATGGATACGCTCACTTTTTACAGCGAAATCCTTGAAAAGTTCTTCCTTAAGCTCAGCTTCTTGCTCTATTTCAAGATTTTGATTCTCAATTTTGGCAATTTCACTACCAATATCTGGCATCACAAAGAAATCTTTGTCTTGCTCACCAGAAATATAATTGACCCCTTTATCGGTCAACTCGATCTGGTTGTTTTTTTCATCGATGACAAACAAAAGGTCTGCATCCACCTTTGGCATTTCACGGTTGTTGTCTTGCATGTAGAAGTTCTCGGTCTTCTGCAACAACTGTTTCACACCTTCTTCACTCAAAAACTTGATAAGTGCCTTATTTTTTGGAAGTCCGCGATGCACGCGAAGCAAAAGGAATCCACCTTCTTTGGTGTCACCTTCCTTGATCAATCTTTTTGCCTCGGCCAAAACACCGGTCAAATGCTGACGTTGTTGTTGAACAATGTCAGAAACCTTTGGTTTCAACTCGTTGAATTCGTGACGGTCACCTTCAGGAACAGGACCGGAAATGATCAATGGAGTACGGGCGTCATCGATCAAAACGGAATCCACCTCATCCACGATAGCGTAGTGGTGTGGACGTTGTACCAAATCGTCTGGCGTGTGGGCCATGTTGTCCCTTAAGTAATCGAAACCAAATTCGTTATTGGTTCCGTAAGTGATATCGGCATTATAGGCAGCACGTCTTCCATCGGAATTCGGGCGGTGTTTATCAATACAGTCTACAGAAAGTCCATGGAACTCGAACAAAGGAGCCATCCAAGCGCTATCCCTTTTTGCCAAATAGTCGTTCACGGTTACCAAATGGGCCCCTTTTCCGGCCAGTGCATTGAGGTAGAGTGGGAGGGTGGCCACCAAGGTTTTACCTTCCCCTGTTTGCATTTCGGCAATTTTACCTTGATGCAAAGCAATACCACCAATCAACTGTACATCGTAATGCACCATGTCCCAAGTCACTTCTTTTCCAGCGGCATCCCATGAGTTTTTCCAAATGGCGCTATCACCTTCCAAAGTAACATAATCTTTATCGCCCGAAAGTTTACGGTCGAATTCTGAAGCAGTTACGGTTAATGTTTCGTTGTTGGCAAACCTTTTGGCTGTTTCTTTGACCACGGCGAAGGCTTCGGGAAGAATTTCCTCTAGAGTTTTCTCAGAGATTTTATAGGCCTCTTCGTTAAGTTTGTCTATCTCGGAGTAGATTTCTTCGTTACGGTCAATGTCGCTCGAATTTTCTACCTCTTTCTCAAGTTCGGCAATTTGATCGTTTATGGCTTTGCAGTCTTCAGCAATCTTTGCTTTAAATTCTGCGGTTTTCTGTCTAAGTTCGTCGTGGGAAAGTCCTTCCAGATGTTGTTCAAAGGACCTTATTTGTTTTACTAAGGGCTGTAGTGCTTTTACATCTTTCTCCGATTTATCTCCTACAAAAACCTTTAGTACGGAATTTATTAAACTCATGAATAAATTTTTCGTTAGAATGGCAAAAGCTGTTCCAATGATAGGATTTCAATGAAATTCTTTCGCTAGGCTGTCAAAATTACATAAAAAAAAGCCTCAAATGAGACTTTTTAACTTCGTTTGTGAATTCAGATTTTAATATTCGTCCTCGTTCCAGAGGTAATCTTCCTCTGTTGGATAATCGGGCCAGATTTCCTCAATGGACTCATATATCTCTCCGCCTTCTTCTTCCATTGATTGTAGGTTTTCCACAACTTCCAACGGTGCTCCGGTACGGATTGCGTAATCTATCAGTTCGTCTTTGGTGGCTGGCCAAGGCGCATCACTTAAATAGGAGGCTAGTTCTAAAGTCCAGTACATAGTAACGGTTTGATTTTAAATTTTTTGCAAAAATAATTTTTAAACCCAATTAGTCAAGTAAAAACAGCATTATTTAAAAATTATTTTGTTGTTCTCAAAACAATTGGGCTAAAAAAACGATTTTATCAGTCCAATTTCTCTGGAACCCACTTAATTTCTTGGGCTTTTAAGTCTTTGGACAATTTACGTGCCAAGACAAACAAATAATCGGAAAGTCGGTTGATATAGGAGAGTACCGAATCGGGAACGGGCTCATTTTCGTGTAAATAAGTAATCATGCGCTCCCCACGACGGCAAACTGTTCTGGCAATATGACAGTATGACACGGTGGTATGACCTCCAGGAAGTATAAAATGCGTCATTTCGGGTAATTCCTCGTTCATTGCATCCATTTCCCTTTCCAAAAGTTCAATATCCTCAGGACTGATTCTAGGAATTTTTAATCGGGCATCTTTTTTAGGTTCGGTGGCTAAAATGGAGCCGACCGTAAACAATTTGGTTTGGATAAGGGACAACATTTCTTTGGAACGGACATCGATTTCTTGGTCACGCAACAGTCCCAAGTGGGAATTGAGCTCGTCAATGGTGCCGTAACTTTCTATACGTATATGGTGTTTGGGTACCCTTCGACCTGTAAATAGGGCAGTGGTTCCTTTATCTCCTGTTTTGGTGTATATCTTCATTTATTCAGTTATCAATGTGCAATAATCAATAATCAACGAACTGAAGTTCGGATGGCTTATAATATATTTTTCCTAACTCCTAACTCCTAACTCCTAACTGTCCCTCTCGTGTTGTCGTTTGCCATCCATGAACTTTCTGGATTTTCTGCGTTTGGTGGCTTTTTTATTTCGAAACAAAATAATGAGGTAAATAAGTCCCAAAACCCCAAGAACATACCAAATTGTATTGTCTGATGCTATATTTTCCATAACCTAAAATTACCGCTTTAAATTCGAATCGTGAAATGCTCTTTTACTTGTTCCTTTCTAATAAATAGGGCTCCGCAGTGATACATGTCGATGCTGACCGTAATTAATGATGATTTGATAAGTGCTTGCCATTGCTCCAATGTTTCTTTATTGGCATAGATAGAATTGACCCAAATGATGCTATCGTTGTGGAGTTTGCCCTCTGAAATCCACGTATCAAAAGTTGTCACGTCTAAAGAATCAACCACAATCAGGTCAAAAGGCGATTCATCGAATTGAATCTTTGGGAACTGTTTTTGAATAAGATTCTGCAATTCTTGATGTTCCGTAATCTCAACATTTTTAATACCGAAATAGGAGATGCTCTTCAACAGCGCATTAATGCCTTTGTCTTTATGTACTTGTTTTTTAGCATAAAGGCATTGGGTCACAAAATTGAAGACAAAAGGGGAGTGTACCCCATGTTCATTGGTGGATTTTAAAAAGAATTTAAGAAAGGAAATAAACTTGAACCACATGTTTTATCCCTCTAAAATAGCCGAAAGTTCGAACCAGCGTTCCGTTTTTTCTTCTATACCATCTTCAATTTCTTTAAGCTCTATGGACAATTTGGCAATGGCATCACCATCCAATTCGAGATCCATGAATTTATTTTGAAGCTCAGCTTTCTTTTCTTCCAGTTTTTGAATGTCCTTTTCCAGCTGTTTGTATTCCTTTTGTTCTTGGTAGGATAATTTTCCACCACTGGAATCTCGCCAATTATTCTCGGTTTTTTCTGAAGTGGAGGACTTGTTTTCCCTTTCTTCCATCACCTTACTGCTTTCATACACTCGATAATCGGTGTAATTCCCCGGGAAATCCTCAATAACGCCTTCCCCTTTGAACACAAAAAGGTGGTCCACAATTTTATCCATAAAATAACGGTCGTGCGAAACCACGATCAAACATCCTGGGAAATCCAACAGAAAGCTTTCCAAAACATTAAGGGTAACAATGTCGAGGTCGTTTGTAGGCTCATCCAGAATTAAAAAATTGGGGTTTTGAATCAGTACAGTACATAAATACAATCGTTTTCGCTCTCCACCACTCAGTTTTTCTACAAAATCGTATTGTTTTTTGCGGTCGAACAGGAATCGCTCCAACAATTGCTGGGCAGATATTTGACGTCCTTTTTTAAGTGGAATATAATCCCCGAACTCACGGATTACGTCAATTACTTTTTGTCCTTCTTTGTCTTTGATGCCCTTTTGGGTGTAGTAACCAAATTTTAAGGTATCGCCCACAACCACCTTACCGCCGTCAACATCTTCTTGTTGGGTGATAATGTTCAAAAAAGTGGACTTGCCCGTTCCATTTTTACCGATAATGCCTACGCGTTCACCTTTGGTGAAGTTGTAATCAAACTTGTTCAGTATGGTTTTATCGCCGTAGGATTTGGAAATATTATGAAGCTCTAAAATCTTGCTTCCCAAGCGTTCCATGTTCAATTCCAATTGCACCTCGTGTTCAATTCGTCTTTGGTGCGCCCTTTTTTTGATCTCGGTAAAGTCGTCAATTCGCGATTTAGATTTGGTGGTTCGAGCCTTGGGCTGTCTGCGCATCCATTCCAACTCCTTTTTATATAGCATTTTGGATTTTTGCTGCTCCACGGCCTCACGCTCCATGCGACTATCTTTTTCGTTGAGGTAGTACGAATAATTGCCTTTGTAGGTGTACAATTGATTGTTGTCCAACTCAATAATTTCATTACAAACACGGTCCAAGAAATAACGGTCGTGGGTTACCATAAACAGGGTGATGTTTTCCTTGGTGAAATAGGCCTCCAACCATTCAATCATTTCAAGGTCCAAGTGGTTGGTGGGCTCATCCAAAATCAATAAATCGGGTTTGTTGAGCAAGGCATTGGCCAAGGCCAATCGCTTTTTCTGACCTCCTGAAAGACTCCCGACTTTGGCATCGAGTTGGGTGAGTTGTAGTTGAAAGAGAATCTGTTTGTATTGTGTTTCAAAATCCCAAGCATTGTGTCGTTCCATAGCCTCGAAGGCCTTTTGGTACTGTTCGGTGTTATCAGGATTATCTACTGCTTTTTCGTAGGCTGCAATAATTTTTAATATCTCATTGTCTGTAGTAAAAATGGTTTCCTCAACAGTGAGGTTTGGATTCAAATCAGGTTCCTGCTCCAAAAAAGAAACCTTGATGCCTTTTCTAGTGGTAACTTGTCCGGTTTCTGAACTGTCTTTCCCAGACATGATGTTAAGAATGGAAGTTTTTCCGCTACCATTTTTTGCAATAAGCGCAATTTTTTGGCCTTGATTGATTCCAAAGGAAATATCGGAGAAGAGCACGACCTCCCCATAGGATTTTGATATGTTTTCGACCGTTAATAGGTTCATGACAAAAGTTTAAGGACCAATATTAAAGCTTGGCGAACCGAATAAGATAAAGATAGCGCAAAGCAAGGGTCAAAAGTAAGGGAATCAAAACTGGAGAAAAAATTTGAACCTTAAATATCCAAAGTGCCAATAGTAAAACCATGAGGCCCAGTGCTGACCATAAATATTTGGAAATCCATTTTGGCAGTTTATCTTGAAAGGCAATAACAAAGGCCACAAAAGCATTGGCTGGAAATGCCCAAAGGATATTCATATTATAGGGTGTAGATGTATGGTCGGTCGCCACCCAAAGCAAAAACAAAAATACTCCCGCTAATCCCGTGATCAAAAACAGGGAAAAATCCAACCAACGGCTTCGGGTTTTGTGTGAGTAATCGAAATAAGTGATGAACCCTGAAAAAACCAACAACACCGTGAACCAAAACAGTGGGGATAGGGGGAAAAAGCTTTCGTTTCGATGTTCGCCATAATCCAAAATGGTGCGCTCCCTTTTTAAAAGGGGCTTTCCATCAAGAGTAGTATGGCGAATCTGCTCCATGGTGTAATAGGGCAAAAACATATGTTCCTGAACCGTAGCTTTTCGGTCTACATTGGGGCCAAAGGCAACATCAATACCAAACATGGACCAGGTGTTGGTGTTCATAAACTGACGAACCAATTGCCTGAAAGTGTATTGTTTGTCCAAATAAGAGCCATTAAAAACTATGGCGTCTCCAAATTGTTCCTTTAAAATGTCCCCTGTAATACTAGAGCAGTTATTTAATAAGGGGTCGTACAAATAATCCCTATTTTCGGGCAGGTAGTTTTCTTCAAAAAAGAACAACAGTTGATTGCGCTGCTCCAAAGTAAGGTCCAAAATCTGCTCCTTCACCCATCTTTTTTCCAATTCATAATCATACAGAAAGGCATCGAATCTTCTTCGTGAAAGGGAATAAATCATTTTCCCCTTGGTAAAATTCAAGTAAAAATTCGGTTGGTTAAAATCAAAAGTTCCGTAGTTGTACACCACATCAATTCCTAAAGCCGCATCTTGCACCCTAAAAGCGGTATGTCCAAAAGCATAGTAGAGTTCATCGCCAGCAGCGCAGGTGAGCACGCTTATTTTAGAACTTTCTGTAAGTTGTGGAACTTGGGAAAACATGAGTTTCCCGATGAACAGGAATGCGATGGTGAGAAGGAATTTCTGTTTCATTCTTTGAATTATCGGAGCAAATATCAGAATAAAAACGGCTCAGCCAATGATCTATCTGCTACAGTTTAATTTTTGCTGTATTTTTACGGAAATCTAACCATATGAAGGCTTATATTCCTAACTTTTTAACACTACTTAATGTTTTAAGCGGTTGTATTGCAACGGTTTTTGCGGTGCTCAACCATTTGGAATGGGCAGCACTCTTGGTGTTTATTGGCATTTTCTTTGATTTTTTTGATGGTCTGGCCGCTCGTGCCTTAAAGGTGCAAAGTGAAATTGGACTGCAATTGGACTCTTTGGCCGATGTGATCACAAGTGGACTTGTGCCCGGGGTGGTAATGTTCCAACTATTGAGCATGGCCGAAAGAGGTGGATGGAATTTGGGGTTTATAGGTCATGATAATGATTTGACGGTATTGCCATTTTTTGGTTTTATCATCACCTTGGGTTCGGCATATCGCTTGGCAAAGTTTAATGTGGATGAAAATCAAGTTGCTTCTTTTCGAGGACTTCCCACGCCAGCCAATGCATTGTTGATTCTTTCCTTACCTATGATTTTATTGTACCATAATAATGAAATCTTGAGCAGTGTGATTTTAAATCAATGGTTTTTGGTGGGCTTGACCATCCTAAGTGCCTATTTATTGAATTCCAATATTGAATTGTTTGCCTTAAAATTTAAAAATTGGAGTTTTAAGGATAATGCGGTTCGTTATTTATTTTTAATTGGGAGTTTGGTAATGATCATGACCTTGAAGTTTTTGGCCATTCCAGTAATTATCCTATTCTATATTTTGGCTTCTTTATTGGTGCCATCTGAAGGGAAAAGCTAGAAATCCAACTTCTTTTTACGCAGTTCAAAGTTTTGACCGAGGTATACTTTTCTAACCATCTCGTCCTCCGCTAATTCTTCAGGTACACCAGATTTAAGAATGCCACCTTCGAACATTAAGTAAGAGCGCTCAGTAATGGCCAAAGTTTCCTGTACGTTGTGGTCGGTAATCAAAATACCGATGTTCTTGTTCTTCAATTGGGCCACAATACGCTGAATGTCTTCTACGGCAACAGGGTCAACCCCGGCAAAAGGTTCATCCAATAAAATAAAATTGGGGTCGGTGGCCAATGCACGGGCAATCTCCGTTCTACGGCGTTCCCCACCAGAAAGTAGGTCGCCACGGTTTTTTCGAATATGTCCCAAACTAAATTCATCAATAAGGGACTCCATTTTCATGTGTTGCTCCTTTTTGCTCAACTTGGTAAGCTGCAATACGCTCAAAATGTTTTTTTCGATGCTTAATTTTCGAAATACGGAAGCTTCCTGTGCCAAATAACCAATACCGTTTTGGGCCCTTTTGTACATCGGGAAAGCAGTAATGTCCATGTTGTCGAGGTAAATATTCCCACCATTGGGCTTGATCAATCCCACGATCATATAGAAAGAAGTGGTCTTCCCGGCCCCATTCGGACCCAAAAGTCCTACAATCTCACCTTGGTTAACCTCTAGGGAAATGCCTTTTACAACTTTTCGGCCGCGATAGGCCTTCATTATATTTTCTGCACGTAGCTTCATAAGATGGAGCCAAAACTAAACATATTCTTTTTCTGTGGGGTGCTCTTTTGGATTTTTTTAAGCTTCGTTTTCTTCCAAGGCCTCCCAAAATTCGTAGGCGCGGCGCAAATGGGGTATCACAATGGTTCCACCCACTAAAGTAGCAATGCCCAAGGTTTCCATCACCTCTTCTTTGTTGGCGCCTGCTTTTTGGGAACTTTCCAAATGGTATTTTACGCAATCGTCGCAACGAAGTACGGCTGAGGCCACCAGCCCCAATAATTCCTTGGTCTTTACGTCCAAAGCACCTTCCATATAGGCATTGGTGTCCAAATTAAAAATCCTTTTGATGAGTTTATTGTTCTCGGCAAGGAGCTTATCGTTCATTTTAGCACGATACGCGTTAAATTCTTCTACTTGTTTATTTGCCATTGTTTACTTCTTTGCTTTTTCTTTTACTGCTTTTTCTTTTTTGGCCTCGCTTTTAACCACCATCTTTGAAATGAATATGCTCACCTGATACAAAATAAGTACAGGGATACACACAATAATTTGACTTGTTACATCTGGAGGTGTAATGATCGCGGATAGAATCAAGATGATTACCAAGGCAATTTTTCTATACTTTTTGAGGATTTCTGGCGTAACCAATCCAACTTTGGTCAAAAAGTAAATCACAATGGGGAGTTCAAACATGATTCCACAAGCAATAACCGAAGCTCTTACCGTTCCGATGTAGGAAGCAAGGTCAATTTCGTTCAATACTTCTTTACTGACTTGGTAGGAGCCCAAAAAGTTAATGGAAAGCGGGGCAACGATATAATACCCGAACAATACCCCAAGGAAAAACAATCCTGAAGCGGTAATGATAAAACCTCTAGAATGTTTTCTTTCGTTTTCGTACAGTCCAGGGCTGATGAATTTCCATAGCTCCCATAAAATATAAGGGAAACCAAGAATAACCCCTGCCCAGATAGAGGTCCAGATGTGGGCGGAGAACTGTCCCGCCATCAATCTACTTTGAATGGTAAATGGAATGGTGTCACCACAGAATTCCGAATCTACCCCAAAGAACTTTCCAATATTGCAAAAGAATCTATAGGTTGGAAAGTCCATGTTCTTTGGACCGAACAAAATGGTGTCGAAAATAAAACTTCTAAATACAAAGGCTAAACAGGCAATAATTACAACTGCCAAGGTAGAGCGTACTAAATGCCAACGCAATTCTTCCAAATGGTCCAAAAAGGACATTTCATCTGGATTTGTTTTCTGTTTTTTTGCCATTATAGGATTCCCTCGTTTATAAGGTTATGGATGTGGACCACCCCAGCATAAGTTTCGCCATCAAATGCCAACAATTGGGATATGTTTTTTTCCTGCAGCAATTTTAATGCTTTTACCGCTAATGTGTCAACATTGACAGATTTTGGATTCACGGTCATAATATCCCTTGCGGTAAGTCCACTAATATTATCGTATTTGCTCAACATTCTTCGGATATCACCATCAGTTACGATTCCAATTACTTTGTTTCCTTCCATCACGGCGGTAACGCCCAACATTTTTTCTGAAATCTCCACGATAACTTCCTTTACGCTGGCATCAACGCTTACCTGAGGTTTTTGATTGTTCTCCACAATATCGGCAACGCGCAGGTACAATTTTTTGCCCAAGGTGCCTCCAGGGTGGTATTTGGCAAAGTCGGAGCTGCTAAAACCTTTCAGTTCCAATAAACAAATCGCAAGGGCATCTCCCATGGCCATTTGTGCCGAAGTACTGGTGGTGGGCGCCAAATTATTGGGGCAGGCCTCTTTTTCCACATACGTATTCAAAACAAAATCGGCCTGTTTGGCCAAGCTTGATTCCATATTGCCCGTGATCGCAATAAGTTTGTGTTTTGCAATTTTAAGAAGGGGAAGCAAAGCTTTGATTTCTGGTGTATTTCCACTTTTGGACAAACAAATCACCACGTCGTTCTCTTGAATGGTCCCCAAATCGCCATGAATAGCGTCTGCAGCATGCATAAAAATGGCAGGTGTCCCCGTTGAGTTCAGCGTTGCCACAATTTTGGAAGCTACAATGGCACTTTTTCCAACGCCCGTAACAACCACCCGACCATTGCATTCCAAAATAAATTGTACGGCATGGGCAAATTGATCGTCTAAAAGGTCAATTAAGTTGGCTACGGCCTTGCTCTCTATTTCGAGCGTCCGTTTCGCAATGGATAAAATGGATTGAATGTCGTTCAAAGTAATAAACCGATTATCTGATTGCATTCCTAAAAGAATGTCTTATATTTAAGATTACAAAACTAATCAAACTATCTTTTACAGACTATTATGAAAGATAGATTACATTTTTCTAAAATCTGAACAATAAATAAAAGCTTCAACGGCCTTTTAGGTTGCTTGTTATAAATTGAATAATGCGGAAATGAGCCTAATGAACACTGATTTGCATTCTTCCCTCAAAAAATATTTTGGTTTCTCAAAATTTAAAGGTTTACAGGAAGGTGTTATTGAAAATATTTTAAACAATAATGACACCTTCGTTATCATGCCCACCGGGGGTGGAAAATCGCTTTGTTACCAGTTGCCGGCCTTGATGAAAGAGGGAACAGCCATCGTGGTATCTCCATTGATTGCCTTAATGAAGAACCAAGTGGATGCCATACGCGGCATATCCGAACAGAACGGTATTGCCCACGTGTTGAATTCTTCCTTGACCAAAACAGAGGTGAAACAAGTAAAGGAAGATATCACCAATGGGGTGACGAAATTGCTTTATGTAGCACCAGAATCGTTGACCAAAGAAGAAAATATTGAGTTTTTAAGAGGGGTGCAACTGTCTTTTGTAGCTGTGGACGAAGCGCATTGTATTTCGGAATGGGGACACGATTTTAGGCCTGAATACCGAAACCTAAAAGCAATTATCAATCGATTGGGAGACGATATACCAATTATTGGTCTTACTGCCACGGCAACCCCGAAAGTACAGGAAGATATCATTAAGAATTTGGGAATGAACGATGCCAAGGTTTTCAAGGCATCCTTTAACCGCCCCAATTTGTTTTACGAAGTGCGCCCCAAGACCAAAAATGTGGACGCCGATATTATTCGGTTTGTGAAACAACATCAAGGAAAATCTGGAATTGTATACTGTTTGAGCCGTAAACGGGTGGAAGAACTGGCCCAAGTACTTCAAGTGAATGGAGTAAGTGCGGTTCCCTATCACGCAGGTTTCGATGCTAAGACACGCTCCAAGTACCAAGACATGTTCTTGATGGAAGAAGTGGATGTTGTAGTAGCGACCATCGCCTTCGGAATGGGAATCGATAAACCCGATGTGCGTTTTGTGATCCACCACGATATTCCAAAAAGTATAGAAAGTTACTATCAAGAAACAGGCAGAGCTGGCCGTGATGGAGGTGAAGGACATTGTTTGGCCTATTATTCCTATAAAGATGTAGAAAAACTCGAAAAATTCATGTCGGGTAAACCGGTGGCCGAACAAGAAATAGGAAATGCCCTGCTTCAAGAGATTGTGGCCTATGCGGAAACTTCCATGTCACGCAGAAAATTTATTCTACACTATTTCGGGGAAGAGTTTGATGAGGTAAACGGTGAGGGGGCCGATATGGATGACAATACTAGAAATCCAAAGCCTAAAGAAGAAGCCAAGGATGAAGTGGCTAAATTGTTGACCGTGGTCAAGGAGACCAAGGAAAAATTCAAGACCAAAGAAATTGTTCGCATTTTGGTAGGTAAGACCAATGCCATGATTTCATCCCACAAAACAGATGAAAAACCCTTTTTCGGTTTAGGCAAGGAAAAAGACAAAGCTTATTGGATGGCCTTGGTACGTCAGGTTTTGGTAGCTGGATTGTTAAAAAAGGAGATTGAACGCTACGGCATTTTGCACATGACCAAGGAAGGGAAGAAATTCTTGGAGCATCCAGATTCCTTTATGATGACCAAAGACCATGTGTATTCCGAAACCGCAGATGATAATGTGGTGACGGCTGCCAAAGGAAGTGGTGGTGCAGACGATAATTTGCTCAAACTTTTAAAAGACCTTCGTAAAAAAGAAGCCCAAAAAAGAGATGTGCCTCCCTTTGTCGTTTTCCAAGACCCATCGTTGGAAGATATGTCCTTAAAATATCCCATCGACATGCAGGAGTTGCTCAATATTCAAGGTGTGGGAGAAGGCAAGGCCAAAAAATATGGAAAACCGTTTGTGGACCTCATTGCCAAATATGTGGATGAAAATGATATTGTTCGCCCAGATGACCTTGTGGTTAAAAGTACAGGAGCCAATTCAGCCTTAAAACTGTTTGTGATTCAAAGTATCGATAGAAAATTGTCGTTGGATGATATTGCCTCGGCAAAAGGTTTGGAGTTGCCCGAGTTGATCAAAGAGATGGAGCAAATCGTATTCAGTGGCACCAAATTAAATATTGGGTATTGGATAGACGAAATCCTAGATGAAGACCAGCAAGAGGAAATCCATGATTATTTCTTGGAGGCCGATACCGATTCAATTTCTGCCGCTGTGGAAGAATTTGACGGTGATTACGAAGATGACGAACTTCGCTTGTACCGTCTTAAATTTATAAGTGAAGTGGCGAATTAATATTCGATGCCAATTTAGCAGTATAACTTTTTAATCTAATAAAAAACAGGCCAACTACGGAGGTGTTCTCCACGGTTGGCCTGTTGCTTACTTCTATTTTGGGAATTGCCCCAATAAATTGTCTATTGATATTGTTCCAAAATTTCTTGCATTCTCTGTGGGTCTTGCAAGGTTTCCCATCCAAAGAAGGAAATGGCCCAGATCATGTACCCAAGAGCTAGAATGTTCAATACGATACCGATAATGGCCAAAATTTTTCCTGTTTTAACCGTTTGTACCCCTTCATACATTTCTGGATTTTCTGCATAAAGTTTTAGGGCTTTATTGGCTAAAACAAGACCAATAATTCCGAAAATAAGTCCAATGATACCATAGCAGCAGCATGTAACTATAGATACGATTCCAAAGACTAGAATCAGGGTAGCGTTAGGTAGTTTCTGTTGTTCCATATTTAAAATTTTTAATTAAAAAGGTTATTCATTTTTATAACGTAACTAACAATGATGGTGCCTGCCGTAACCAACATCAGAATCAACTTAATCTGTTGGGCGAACTTAAATTTGACAAATAGGTTGGTGGTCAAAAAAAGCAGCAAAAAAAGGATGGGATATATGGCTGGGTACATATGGAAAGCATCAACAAACCTTCCGTGAAGTAAAAGGTCCACCGAGCGTTGCATGCCACAGCCAGGGCAATCCAGTCCAAACAATTTTTTGTTGAGACAGGGAAGCATGTAATCCTTCAAGCTGATTGCGAATATGGTTAGTTTTAGCTGCATCATTGCCTGTATTGGCCGAAAAATACTATTATTTTTGTACTTGGGTTTAACTTTTACATCATTTTTTACGTCAGCAATGTAATATGGCAAAATTTAAAGCAGGAGATCGGGTTGAAGTGTTGGACGAGGCCATATCTGGTATTGTTGATGCCGTGGAAGGTAATACCGTTACCATGACTACCAATGATGGTTTTCCGATGCAGTTCGATGTGTCCGAATTGGTGAAAATTAAAGGTGAAATCGCCGTGACCAATCACGAAGTGGCCAAAATAAAAAGGGAAAAGGAGCTTCCCAAAAAGAGAAAACCCAACATGGTAAAGCCCAAAGAACGAAGTGCTCCCAAAATGGAGGTAGACCTACATATTCACCAATTGGTAAAATCCACCAGGGGCATGACCAAATTTGATATGCTCAATGTGCAAATGGATACCGCACGAAGACAATTGGAGTTTGCCATCAATAAACGCATACAAAAAGTGGTGTTCATCCATGGCGTGGGCGAGGGGGTGCTCAAAGAAGAGCTACATTACCTTTTTGGACGGTACGACAATGTGAAATACTATGATGCCGACTACCAAAAGTACGGTCTAGGCGCTACCGAGGTGTATATTTATCAGAATGCTTAAGGAATCGGGGTGGTTACCTCACCAAATTCACTAATGGTCAAATTGGTGATGCGTTCATCATTTCCCGTAATAAAAGAAATGCCACTTAACTGTATTTTGTGCAAAAATTGGGTGTTGTCATCTGGATTCACGCTGGTTTCAATGATCACACTACCATCTTCCGCAATCACTTCCTCAGTTACAAGGGGTGTCGAAGGAGGTACGACATCGCAAAAATAGCTGTCACTCACATTATCATTAAAAATGCGGTAGGTAACCTGTGATCTACTTGGAACTGCACTTTCCGTGATCACTGTTTCACCCACTACGCCATTGTTCAATACCCCACTTTGCAATTCTAAGATCAAGACCTGATCCTCATTTATTTTAAATAAAAGGTTTGCGGTAGTTGCATTTGGAGCCGAACAAAAGTCAATGGCTACGCTATCGAAGTCTATGGTTTCTATACTTAAATCGCCATCGCTGCAAGAACTTACCATTGCCAAGGATAGCATTAAAAAGAAAAATTTCCTCATGTGCCAAATTTAAAGCAATTCCAAGGTAATCCCCCAATCCTATGGCTCACTTTCTAAGAAATTAACTTTATTTCCTGTACTTTTGCCTCGCAAAAATTCAACTTGAGCATGCAAAAAGTGTATTTGGACAATGCTGCAACTACGCAGGTACGGGAAGAAGTAATCAGTAGAATGCAAGAAGCTCTTGCTACCTTTTATGGGAACCCTTCATCTACGCATAGTTTTGGTCGTTCGGCCAAGACCGCTGTGGAAAAAGCCCGTAAAACCATTGCCAAAACATTGAATGCGCAACCCTCCGAAATTATTTTCACTTCAGGCGGAACCGAGGCGGACAATATGATCTTGCGCTGTTCGGTCAGAGATTTAGGGGTTGAAACCATTATCACATCGAAGATTGAGCACCACGCTGTTTTGCACACGGTGGAAGAATTGGAGAAAGAATATGGAATTCAGGTGCTTTATGTGGACTTGGATGAATTTGGAAACCCTAAACTGGATCATTTAGAAGCACTGCTCCAAAAAGAGGATTCCAAAAAGTTGGTGAGTTTGATGCATGTGAACAACGAAATAGGGAATATTACCGATATAGCCGCGGTAGGTGCCCTCTGTAGGGAAAACAACGCGCTTTTCCATTCGGATACCGTGCAGTCTATTGGCCATTATGCTTGGGATGTGCAAAATGTCCCCATTGATTTTATGACCGCTGCCGCCCATAAATTTCATGGCCCAAAAGGAATTGGGTTTGCATTTATTAGAAAAAACTCCGGTTTGAAGCCATTGATTGTGGGTGGTTCGCAGGAAAGAGGATTTAGAGCGGGTACCGAACCGTTCCATAATATTGTTGGGTTGGAAGAGGCTTTCATCAAAGCTTATGAGCATTTGGATGAAGAAATCGAAACCGTAAAAGGACTCAAAAAATATTTCTTGGAAAAAATAAAGAAAGAAATTCCCGGAGTGATGTTCAATGGGCTATCTGCCGATTTGGACAAAAGCACCTATACCTTGGCCAGTGTGCGCTTACCATTTGATAAGCAAAAAGGGTTGATGCTATTGTTCCATTTGGATATGAAAGGAATTGCCTGTTCCAAAGGAAGTGCTTGTCAGTCTGGTAGCGATCAAGGTTCCCATGTGCTTTCGCAAATTATGAGCGGGGAAGAGTTGGATAAACCTTCGCTACGTTTTTCGTTCTCCATGTACAACACCAAAGAAGAACTGGATTATACCATTCAGGTGTTAAAGGAGTTTGCCGAAAGCTAGTTTCTATTTCTTTTTTTCTCTTTGTCGTAAGGAAATTTACGGGAAGCAGTTTTCATCATTTTGTCGATGAGCTCCGTGGTGTTCTTGCCTGTTTTTTTGGTGATGGCATTTTCAAACTTCCAAAGCAGTTTGCCGGTTTCACCATCGCTCACCTTTACGCCAATACGGCCATAATTGGCATCCCCGCTGAAGTAATCCAAAATACTGAAATCCGTAGGCACTCCTTTGGAAAGCAATATATTGAGGTTGAGGTTGCCGCTGATAATCCCGTCCACCTCTAAAATTTTGCAAAGCTCTTGGGTGGTGTACGTATCTATATTATTGTAGTCGATATTATTTTGGGCCAAAATCGCATTGGTATTCGTAATATTCTGAAATTCTACGTTGAACTTTTTGCGCTTTTTCCTTTTGGAAAAATAAGTCTCCAAAGCATTTTGTACCGCGTAGCCTTCTTTTTTAGCCAATATTCTTAATTCGTCTTGATCTACAGGTTCTTTAAGCTCTAAGTGCGCAATAAAGGGAACTATCGCCAAAATTTCATGGTCTTGGCTCAGCTCATCAAAGTTGATGTTCTCATAAATGTTCTTTTGCGCAGATGTCCAAGTGGTGATCAGTAAAGCAAAAACGAAGACGATTTTTTTCATCAATAAATTTTTAGTTAAGCACATGAGGTTTTTTTGGGGTTGGCTTAAAAACAAATTCAATTACCTCTATTGGTCTAGAGGCGCTAAATTCGGTTGCAAAAATAAGGCTATTTCCTGAAAAAAGTCGTGGTATAGGTAGTTGAGTTTCCTACATTGTCAGTAACGGTCACAACCAGCTCGTTTTCCGTCTCGTTGGAGATGTTATCCTCAAAGTTATAGGTAATGGTATTGGTCTTGGGTTCGTACTCCATCAGTATCCATTTACCGTTCAAGGTGGCTGAATAGCTGTCAATACCACTTAAATCATCAGAAATTCGAAGACTCAAATAACTAAAATTGTTCAGCCATTGCTTTTCCTTAAAGTTTTTTGGTTTAATGATGGGAGCAACACTGTCCTTTACTAAGGTGTACGTGCCGAGGGTTCGGGTTCTTGTGGTAAAAGAACCATCCCGTTTATAGGTTGTTGAATAGGAAGGACGGCCATCAATATCCAAATGCGCAATAAATAACTGGTCACGGTCTTGTTGTGCATACTTAGACGGGTCAAAACTGATAGTGAAATTACGGTGGGCCGCTACACTATTGTCATGAATGGTGATGGTATCCGTGCCTTTTTCTAGGTTGATGTAAAAGTCTTCGTAAAACGTATTGGAAGGAAAATACACCTTGGCAGCGCCCAAATCGTAATTATTGGGTTTGCTGGCAATCACATAATTTTCTGTGGTTCTATCCTCTTTTGGAATTTTCACAGCCTCGCGTTTTCCTTCAATAGGAACCACCAGCTTAGTGGTGTTGCCCGCGATATCGGCAATTAAAAATTCCACATTATAGGACATGCCCTCGTTTACCTCAATTTTCCCATCGTTGTAAAGGGTATTGTAGATGCTGAGGTGATTGTAGGGTTCTTTAAATATTTTTTGAATGCGCTGACGGTGGTCGTAAAAATGCTCGTAATCAATCAGGGTATTGATGTAGCGTGTTTCACCGAATGAAAAAGTTTCAAAATCAAAGTTGGAATACTCTCGGCCATTAACAATTTGTTTTATGGCGTATACCCCATTTTTGTTCGCGGCCAAATCCAAACGGTCAAACGTGTTAATGCCGAAACCAATGGTTCCAATGGCACTTACCTTATCCGCCAAATAAGAACCATCGGCTTGTTTGGTGTAATTTAATTGTATTTTTTCTTGGCTTTGATTGATCATGGCATCATCCGACAGCGGATAACCATAAAGCCCCAAAAGGGTAGGGTTGGTAGCGTCCCTAACCTCATATCCGTAGAGCAGGGGGTTGGTTGGTTTGCTGTTGACGCTGTTTCGTATTTCAAAATGAAGGTGTGGTCCGGCAGAACCACCAGTGTTTCCCGAATAAGCTATAGTATTGCCTTTAGTGACTTTGATTTCACCGTAATCTGGAAAAATTTCTACCTCGTAGGATTGTTTTTGGTATTGCACTTTTTTTACATAAGCCTCAATCTCTGGTGAAAATTTTTGTAAATGTCCGTAAACCGAAGTGTACCCATTAGGGTGGGCTACATAAAGTGCTTTTCCATATCCCCAATGTTTTACCACAATGCGGGTAATGGCGCCATCTTGAATAGCCAAAACGGGCAGGCCTTCGCGCTGTTGGGTTTTTATGTCGATACCAGAATGAAAATGGTTGGATCGCAATTCTCCAAAAGTTCCCGCTAAGACCAATGGTATTTCCAATGGAGATTGAAACGATTCCTTTGGATATTCCATTTGGGCGGAAAGCTGAAATACAACCAAAAAAAGAATGGGGAAAATGCTTTTTTGCATAAAGGTCTTTCTAATTAGCTACGAAAATAACCAATGTTTTGATCTCAAAAAAAAGGAATTAAGTTAGCAATCTACACTTCAAGCATAGCTTTAAGAATAAATTCAAAAAGTATTGCGAGGTTGTCCGAGGTTGGTTAACTTTGTGTAGTACGCATTGTTGTTTGCATATATGAGCGAACTAGTTGGGATTGTGGATTCTTTGGAGAATAAGGTGAGCAAATTGCTGCACAAAATGGAGCTATTGCACCAAGTAAACGCCAAATTAGAAAAAGAATTGGACCTCTTAAAAGAGGAAAACAATACCAAACAGCAAGCACTAATGGATTGGGAAGAAAAATACAATTCGTTAAAAATGGCAAATACAATGCTGGGTAGTGATACGAGTAAAACAGAAGCTAAGCTCAAAATAAATACATTGATTCGCGAACTGGATGTTTGCATAGCTAAGTTGGCGGATTAATTTGTACTGATATTATGGACGAAAAGCTCAAAATAAAGCTTTCCATTGCTGATAGGGTATATCCCCTGACAATTGACCCAAGGCAGGAAGAGGGCTTACGAAAAGCAGCCAAGAACATAGAAAACTTGGTGAAAAAGTTTGAGCAAAACTATGCCGTTAGGGATAAGCAAGATGTACTGGCCATGTGTGCCCTGCAATTTGCATCCAAAATTGAGCAAGGAGGTATAGACCAATCCGAAATTACCGAAGCTGCTATGCAGCGATTAAAGGCATTGGACGAGTTGGTGCACTCCAAATTAGGGGAATAAGTTCTTTTAAATAAAATATTGTTACTGCCCACATTGGTATTAATTTTTTGACAAACTCAACACTATTACAATTAAGGAGGGTGAGTTTAGTCTGTAAAAGCAGGCCCTACTCGTATAGGGATCCTTGATCAGGCTGTTAGCCCTAAACCTGTTATTAGGAGTTTGTACAAAACTTCGGTCAATGTGGGCTTTTTTTTTAACTAAACATAGTCAAACATGGATAATGTCACAGTAATAGCCGTAGCAGCCGTTGTAGGGTTGGCCATCGGTTTTTTAATTGCAAAAATGATGGAGAAAGGCAAGGCCTCCAAGACCATTGCCAATGCAAAGAAAGAAGCTGCAGATATCTTAAAAGAAGCCAATAAAGAAGGTGAGGGCATCAAAAAAGATAAAATATTTCAGGCCAAAGAAAAGTTTTTGGAACTAAAGGCCGAGCACGAAAAGGTCATCATCAACAAGGATAAAAAAATTGCTGAAGCCGAAAAGCGTACTCGAGATAAAGAGTCTCAGGTGAGCAGTGAGTTGGCCAAGAACAAAAAATTGAACGACCAACTTCAGGAGAAAATCAAAGAAGTTGATTACAAAGGCGAGATCTTTGAAAAGAAACACGCCGAACTGGAAAAATTGCACAAAAGCCAAGTGCAGCAATTGGAGGTCATCTCCGGATTGTCTGCAGAAGATGCCAAAGCGCAATTATTGGAATCGTTGAAAGAAACAGCGAAGACCGATGCTATGGCCTATCTTCAAAATACCTTGGAAGAAGCCAAACTTACCGCACAGCAGGAGGCAAGAAAAATCGTGATCAACACCATACAGCGTATTGGTACCGAAGAGGCAGTGGAAAACTGTGTATCCGTGTTCAACTTGGAATCGGACGATGTAAAAGGTAGAATCATTGGTCGTGAAGGTAGAAACATTCGTGCGCTGGAAGCAGCAACGGGAGTGGAAATTATTGTTGACGATACCCCCGAAGCTATTATTCTTTCCTGTTTTGATTCGGTTAGAAGAGAGGTGGCCCGTTTATCGTTGCACCGCTTGGTGACCGATGGTAGAATTCACCCTGCCCGTATCGAGGAAGTTGTGAAAAAGACCGAAAAACAAATCAACGAGGAAATTGCCGAAATAGGAAAACGTACCGTAATCGATTTGGGCATCCACGGATTGCACCCAGAATTGATCAAGGCGGTTGGACGTATGAAATATCGTTCCTCTTACGGTCAAAACCTATTGCAACACTCCAGAGAGGTTGCCAAACTTTGTGGGGTAATGGCCGCAGAATTGGGCTTAAATCCAAAAATCGCGAAACGTGCTGGTTTACTTCACGATATCGGAAAAGTTCCGATGGCCGAAGTGGAAGTGGAAACCCCTCACGCCATTTTGGGAATGCAATGGGCTCAAAAATATGGAGAAAAGAAAGAGGTGTGCAACGCAATTGGTGCCCACCACGACGAAATAGAAATGACCACCCTAATATCTCCCATTGTTCAGGTGTGCGATGCCATTAGTGGTGCGCGCCCTGGAGCTAGAAGACAGGTGTTGGATTCTTACATCCAAAGGTTGAAAGATCTAGAGGATATTGCTTTTGGATTCAACGGGGTGCAGAAAGCCTATGCCATTCAGGCAGGTAGGGAGCTGCGAGTGATTGTGGAAAGTGAAAAAGTGAACGACGACAAAGCCGCCGAACTATCATTCGAGATTTCACAAAAAATACAGACCGATATGACGTATCCTGGTCAAGTTAAGGTTACGGTGATCCGAGAAACACGTTCAGTGAATGTGGCCAAGTAATTTGTCTAATTATTTGTAGAATTTTCTAATATCCACGTAAAAGGAATTTCATCGATTTGGGTGGTGGACTTATTGGTGGTAAGGGTGTCATTTTTTGACATTACTATAAGCCACATGCCGTCACCATAAGTTACTGTGGTTATGGAATACCCTTTGTCGGCACGTTCTTGTATCCATTCAACAGGGTAGGTGCTGTCTGTTTTCCATGTTTGTGCCCCTAAGTTTGATCCCGAAGACATGGTAAGGGCCCAAAGACCATTCCCGTAAGTTGCAGATGTTATGGCGTAGTTTTCGTTCCAATTGTCAATGATCCAATCTCTTGGTAGCTCTTTACTGGTCTTCCATCTTTGATAAGTGTAACCTGTGTTTTTATTCATGGCAAGATACCAGTTCCCTTTGCCGTAAGTCATTGAAGTGATTTGGTAGCCTTCATCCCATTTTTCACGGACCCAATCCTGTGGAAATGAATCGGTTTTATTCCAAGCTTGGGGCTGCAAATTACTGCCTTTACTCATCAAAACGACAAACTGATCATTGCTTTCATCGTAATCAAACGTCGATATATTTAAACCATTATCCCATTCTTGCTTGATCCATTGGCCAGGGAATTCGGTCGATTTCTTTATTTTTTGTTCGGAGAAAGGGGCGTTGTAATTTTTATCCATAACCGTGACCCAGATAGGGTTTTCATCCATGCCATGGGCAAGTACAGTAACTGCATTGGTTTCCACAGGGAACGATAATTCCCCTTTATTCAAATACAACAGCAAACGGAAAAGGTCTTCATCCTCATCGATAAAATCGTTTAAATAACCTCTTGTAAGGGCTTCTGGATTCAATTTAATCCAATACAGCATAGGTTTCATGGTCTGGGTGAAATCCCCTCCTTCAAATGCATTGTCATCTGCGGTGTACGCCGTGTACGTACCATTGTTTTCTTCAAGGTAAAAGTTGTCAGCGCTATAGCTGGCATTTGATGGTCCCTGCACCATGTACGCATCATTACCGTCCAAATACCTGCCGGTTGTGCCATCTGATTTTGTAAAAGTTTTGTAGGTGCAGTTATACCCGGACACTCTATCTGATCCGTTGGTGTAGTACTTTACCCGTACAAATGCTTCATCTTCTTCATAGAAAACAACTAGAGCGGTGTATTTTACTTCACCACTTATCCAACTAGTTTCATAATACGACTGGGAAAATGAAAAGGCACTGCAAAGTAAAAACAGCGCTAAAACAAAAAAGTTTTTCATGGTATGGAGGTTTGGTTTTTTAAAGTGGTAAAGATTTTGATTCCTCTGGTTTTTCACAAGAAAAAGGGGTGAAGCGCTTAAAATTGTAAGTGAACACCCATTTTGAGTAAATATGGGAATATTCAACACAGTGTGAATTAATTGACGGGCTGATATTTGTCATACTTTCCAAAGTTGGTTTGCACTAACTTCATTCAAGGAATTTTTAAAATTTGGAAAGATGAAAACTGGTGTTCCTGTCTCAAAAATCATGACCAAAAAGTTGGTTACGCTGAGCCCAAAAGATGATTTGGTTACTGCTGAAAAGCTATTCAAAAAACATCATATTCGGCATATTCCTGTGGTGGAAGGAAAAACTATCAAAGGAATGTTGAGCTATACCGATTTGTTGCGCATCAGCTTTGCTGACGCGGTAGACGAACATGAAGAATTTGTGGACACCATTGTTTATAATATGTTCAACATTCCGCAAGTGATGGTAAGCGATGTGGTTTGTGTTACCTCGGATACCACTATTCGTGAAGTCGCAGAAACCTTGTCAAGAAGAGAGTTTCACGCGCTACCCGTCGTGGACGACAGTAAACTAAAGGGAATAGTTACCACAACCGACCTTATCAATTACTTTTTAAAGATTATTTAGTGCTATGAATGAGTAATGGGAATTTATTCCTCTTCGCCAGCTATATCATCCTCTTCCTCGGCTTCTTTATTGAGCTTGTGCTCCAATATGTTCAGCTTTTTCAACTTTTCTTTCCAAGTTTGAAGAGCATCCTTTTGCTTGTTCAGGTTATCGACCACTTGTTTTACCAATGGGTTGTCCTCGGAATCCCCGGAAAAAAACTGTAGGTTGTTTTCCAATTGACGGATATCAGCCTTGATTTCATTCATTTTTCGTTTAATGAAAACGCGCTCATTGCCAATAGCATGATTATCCTCAGTTTTGGCCAATTCCTGTACCTTGTTGCCGTAACGAAGCAAATCGGATTCTTGTCGACTAATGCCCATTTTTTTGAACAGGGCATCCATTATTTTATTGAACTTGCTGTTGATGTGTTTTTTGTTGTAAGGAATGCGACCAAATTGCTTCCACTCAGCCAGGAACCCTTTTAATTCCTCCAAGTCTTTCTTCTTGTCGCCACTCAGTTGAAATTTTTTCAAGCGCTCCAAACAAGCATTTTTATTCTTGAAGTTTTCGAACTCCTCTTTGTGGGCCTCATTTTGTTCTGAGTGCAAACGGTCGAAATAATGGTTGCAGGCATTTTTGAACTCGTTCCAGATTTTATCGGAATACTTTCGTGGCACATGTCCAATTTTCTTCCACTCACTTTGTATGCGCTTCATTTCTGGAGTGGTCGAAGCCCAATCATCATTATCTTTTAATGAAACAGCCAATTCGAGCAATTCTTTTTTGCGCTCCAGATTTTGTTGTTGGTCTTTTTTCTGGTTTTTGTAAAACGCATTCTTGTTACGGTTAAACTGTCGAACGGCATCTTTAAATTGGCTCCAAGTATCCTCGTTTACCTTTTGGGGTACTTTTCCGGCCTTAAAAAAGGATTCGCGAAGTTCTTCAACCTCCTTAATTTGTTTTTGAATGCCTCTGTGGTTATCTGCAACATTTTCAGCAATTTTGGCGATGGAGGAAATAATTTCTTGTTTTTTGACCAAGTTAACCTCGTATACCTTTTCCAGTTCTTGAAAATGCTCCTGTCTGCGATGGTGCATGGCTTTGGTGGCATTGCTAAAACGGTCCCAAATTTCTTCTCGGTGTTCCTTGGCAACAGGTCCAATATCCTCTTTCCAAATTTTGTGAAGGGTCTGAAGTTCACGGAAGGCTTTTCCAAGGTCAGGCTCGTTGACCAACGCTTCCGCCTTTTCAACCAACTTTTGCTTTTCTTCCAGATTGTGTTTAAAATCCAGATCTCGCAATTCGCGATTTAAATGCAGAAAATCGTAGAAGATTTCCATATGGTGGTGGTAGGTGCGCCAAACATCGTTGTAGTTGGTGCGGGGAATGGGTCCTGCATTTTTCCACCGGTGTTGCAGGTCCTTAAAGTTATTATAGGTAGTGTTAATGTCTTCCTCAATATCAATTAGCCCCTTGAGCTCTTCGATAATGTCAAGTCTTTTTTGCAGGTTGTCCTTTAAGGACTGTTCCAACTGCTTGTAGTAGTGGTCGCGTTTTTCACGATAATCGGAATAGACTTCATTAAATTGTCGTTTCGCTACCGAGTTGTATCTAAAATCGATTTCGTTCCCACCTTTGGCAACAAATTCTTCTTTCTTGTGTTCTAAGAATTCTTGGAACTTTTGGTCGAACTCATATTTAATAGAGCTCACATGCTTGCCAATGGCCTGCACTTTTTCATTTTTGACCAAACGCTGTAATTCACCCACCAAATTTTCCAGCGACATGGAATGGTAGTCTAGCATTGGAATGTAGTGTCGCTTCTCGTTATCCTCGTCTTCTGCATCCTCAGCGTTGGATTCATCAATCTCATCAATATGATCGTCGGAATCTTTGGAGGCTTCGGTATTTTCAGGAGCAGGAGTACTCTCTTTTTCAATTTTCGTTTCCTCTTGACTTTCGGATGTGGTTTCTTCAGACACTTTTGGCTCGGCCTTTGGGCTCTCTTCCAATTGTCCTGTGGTCTTTTCCGAAATTTGTTCTGTTCCACCTTCAGCTTCTTGCTGAAGTTTACGCTCATTTTCCTGCATTAGAAGTCTCTTTTGCTACTGATTGATGATAATTATAGCCAATTTAACAACTAAATTGCCTAATAGCAAAAGTATTGATTCTTCTTTTGAAGAAGTTTTTAGATGTGTGGAATGAAAATATCTCTTTATAAATAACATAAAACTAGGGATTGTTCCAGATTTCCCATGCTTTTTCGGCCTGTCCCTTCAGCATTTCCAAGCCATTGCAAATGATTGCCCCTTGAATTTCGCCTTGTTTTAAAAAGGCTGTTTTCTCTGGATTGTAGATCAAATCGTACAGTAAATGTTGGTTGCCAATTTGGTTATAAGGCAATGCTGGTTTGTCTTCGATATTGGGAAAAGTTCCCAAGGGGGTGCAGTTCACAATCAAGGTGTGTTGCTTCATGATTTCCTCATTGAGGTCACCATAGGTCAGTTGACCTTGTTTGGGGCTTCGGGAAACGTAAGTAGTTTGAATTCCCATTTCGTTCAAAACAAATTTTACTGCCTTGGAAGCACCTCCTGTACCCAAAATCAAGGCGTGTGTGTGGTGTGGCTTTAAAAAGGGTCGAAGTGAAATCTCAAACCCATACGCATCTGTATTGAATCCTTTAAGGCCGTTTTTGGTAAACTGTATGGTGTTTACAGCGCCAATTTGGGCAGCTTTTGGGTCTAAATCCTCCAAAAAGGGGATTACCTCTTGTTTGTAGGGTATGGTGACATTGAGTCCTTTTAAATTTTCTTGTTGAAGGACTTGTGGAAATTCTTCGATGGATTGCATATCGAAATTTTCATAGGAATGATTTTCGAGGCCTAAATCCTTGAACTTTTGGGTGAAATATCCCTGTGAAAAAGAATACGAAATATTTCTACCGAGCAGCCCGAACCTGTTTGTTGTCTTTCCTGTTGTTTCCATACCAATCCAAAATCAATAATAACAAAACCCCCATTACAATAAATAAAATGGCCCACCAAGTTTCGGCTTCGGCCATTTGGGGTAGGTGTCGCGTGTAATTTAAAATTATTTTATCGCCATTCGAATCCAAAAGTGGGTTACCGGCACCATCCAATTTAAAAACCGACTTTTTCCAAGGCCAGAGCACTCCAAGAGATCCTGTGATAAAACCTAGGAGAACAGCAGTGGTGATGTGCTTGTAATGCTTAAGTAAATAACTGAGCAAATGTGAAAAAGTCACCAAGCCAGTTGCCGAACCTAAGGTAAAAATGGCCAAAATCTTTAATGTTTGAATGCGATGTATGTCTTTAACAAAGCTGAAATCCCATTGAAAAATATCCGATAGGGTGTCGTAAAGCGCATTTACCGAATCGACCAATAATAACACATAGTTGCCCAGTAAAATCAAAATAAATGAACCTGAAAGCCCCGGTAAGGTCATTCCCGAAACACTGATGATTCCACAGAAGAAAATAAACAAAAGGTTGTCGTTTTCCTTAGCAGGGTTCAAAAAACTAATGGAGATTCCGATGACTAAGCCGATAACTGCAGCCGGAATGGTCCGCTTGTTCCAATGGGCAAAATCTTTGCCAATATAATATATAGAACCCATGACCATACCAAAAAAGGTGGCCCAAACAAAAAGTTCGTTATGCTCCAGGAAATAGTCCAATATTCGAGAAACACTGAAATAACTGACCAGCATTCCGAAAATCAACAAACCTAAAAATCTTGCGTTAGTATATTGGTAAAAGCTTTTAAAGCGCCCATTGAACAAAAGTTTAACGGCTTTGGAATTGAGTTTTTGAAGGGAGTAAATAAATTCTTCGTAGAAACCGCCCACAAATGCGACAATTCCACCAGATACACCTGGAACTTTATTGGCCGCACCCATGCAAAGTCCTTTAATGACCAAGAAAAAATTGTCGAGCAACGATCTAGGTTGTTGTGGCATGGCCTGTTTTTGGTTCTTCTTATTTTTTGGAAGCTGCTTTCTCCAGGATAAAAATAAGTGAAAAACCGATGATGGCGAGTACAATGGCAAGCATTAATCTGGTGTCCCCTTCAAAAGCCCATGGCAACACATTCATGTCGTCCACCACAATGGTCTTATCTCCAAAGGTCTTGGTCTCCAAAACCTTTTTCCATGGCCATATTTTATTTAATGAACCAAGAATAAAGCCGGTGAGCAGTGCAAGCGTTATGTTTTTGTAGTGGTTGAACATCCATTTGAGCAATCGTGCAAAGCTCAAAAGTCCAAAAACAGCTCCAAGCCCAACGGTCAAGATTATTTTGATGTCTCTTTCGTGAACGGCATCCAAAATAGTTTTGTACGAGCCTAAAAGCACCAATATAAAGGCACCTGAAATTCCTGGCAGAATCATGGCGCATATGGCCAAAGCGCCAGACAGAAATAAATAAGGGAGGCTATCGGTGTTATCGCTTACGGGAAGTTCTGTAATAAAATAGGCCAATACAGCCCCTAAAATGAATACAATCACGGTTCCTAGACTCCATTTGGTGATTTCTTTCCCGACAAAAAAGATACTGGCCAAAACCAACCCGAAGAAAAAGCTCCAGAGTAAAATGGGTTCGTTTTCCAGTAAGTAGCTTAAAAACTTTGCCAGCGAAAGCACGCTGATAAAAATGCCCAAGAAAAGGGCCAATAAAAAGTTTCCGTTTACTTTGTTCCAAACGGCCTTTAGGCCATCCTTTTTGAAAATGGATATCAGCGAAAAATCAATATTGTTGATGGAAGTAATCAGTTCTTCGTAAATCCCAGAGATAAAGGCAATGGTTCCTCCGGAGACTCCTGGAACAACATCTGCGGCCCCCATGGCCATTCCTTTTAGGGTAACAAAGACATAGTCCAGTATGCGACGTGGTTTCATAGATTTTGGATAAAAAACGGGCTTATTTGGCGGTGTTCCCAATTTTGGAAACCAATGCCTTGACCCAATCAATTTCACTGAATTCAGGAAACTGCTCATCAAAAGCCTGCAATTTATCAAAATCTATCTTCATGGCCTTGGACAAAGTGAGCTTTGCTTCGGCCAAATCGTTATTTTTTAAATGGGTGCCTGCCAATTTGTACAGCAGATAGGCATTATCTGGGTAAAACTCAAGTCCTTGCAGCAAAACTTGGATGGAAGAATTGAAATCACCAATTTTTCGAAGTACGTCGGCCCAGTTTTTCCATGTGGCCAATTCATAGTTGCCCAAATCCACAGTTTGTTTATAAGCGAAGTCTGCTTCATCCAAATTATCCAAAGCAGCATAAATTTTGGCTGCTTTTTTCCAATACTGTGGGTTTTCTCCATCAATATTTATGGCTTTATTGATGTAGTAAAGTGCTTTATCGTAGTTTTTTTGTCCGTAGTGGAAATCAGTGATGGCCAACCAACCTTTATCCAAAAGAGGGTCTTCGTGGACTGTATGGTAATAATAATATTTGGCCAAATCGTAGTTGCCCAACTTTTCATGACATTTTCCTAAACGAAGGAAGGCATAGGAGGTGGGGTCTTCCAACGTAATGGTGGATTCGTAATTCTCGATGGCCTCGTTATACCTGCCCAATTTTTCCAATACTTTACCTTTTTCGAAGTAAGCACCAATGAAAGAATCATCAGAGATTACTGCAAAATCGAACGCAGTGAGGGCCTCTGGGAACATGTCCATGGAATAGTACATTTTCCCCAATTGATGCCATGCTACTTCGCAGTATGGGTTGCGTTCCAAATATTCATTGAGATAATGAATGGCCCCATCAAAATCTTCCAAAAATTCAAAACAATAGACCACATTGTAGAGGGATGAGTAGTCGCTGTCATCAATTTCAACGCACTTCATAAAACTCTGTTTGGCCTCCAAATAGTTGTCCATGAAAAGGTATTCCATGCCCAACAAGGAATGAATATCGAAAGCTTCGGTAGTTAGGTGCAGTGCTTCCAAGAGCAGGTTTACGGCCTCTTGGTGCTTATCTTGTTTGGAACGGATATTTGCCCGTTGAATATAAACTTCTTCATTCTGGGCATTAATGTTCTCAATCTCATCCAATAGTAATTCGGCAGCTTCAAATTTATCCTCAAAAGCCAAGATTTCAACCTGTAACAGTTTCAACTCCAAAGAGTTTGGATGTTGTTCCAAGCCAATTTGAATGGCTTTTTTTCCCAAGGATATTTTGCCGTTGTTGAGGTAGTGATGTACAATTTCCTCAAAGTCCTCCGCATCAAAAAAATAGACGTCGTCCGTCTTGAGCATGGACTCAAATTTATTGATGGATTTGTCAGGATATTCGTTAGAGTCTAACGCCATAGGAACTTTTTTGGTTTGACTATGGACTTAAAATTAGGTTTTATCGTTTCTAATTTTGTCCAGATTTAGGGTATGTTATCAACAAATTAGTTAACAGTGCTCGGTTTAAGTTGGTCTAAAATGGCGATAATTTGCTTACAACCAGTTTCAATTTCTGCCATTGAAATGGTGAGCGGGGGAGAAATCCTTACCGCTTTTGGTTCAAACAATAACCAGAAAAGAATTAGTCCATTTTTTGCAGCTTTCATTACAAGTTGATCAGCAATTTCTTTGCTTTTCATAATGGGAGCTAACATCAATCCTTTGCCTCTAACTTCTTCAATCAAAGGATGTACCAATAATTTTCGGAACAATTTTTCCTTTTCCAAGGTTTGTTGGATAAGGTCGGTTTCGGTAAGTTCTTTTAAGGTGGCCAAACTGGCTGCTGCAATCACTGGATTTCCTCCAAAAGTGGTAATGTGACCAAATTTTGGGTGGTCCTGAAGGTCGCTCATAATTTCGTTGGAAGCCACAAAAGCTCCAACTGGCATTCCGGAAGCCATTCCCTTGCCAATTACCAAAATATCGGGTGGACAATTGAAATGTTCAAAGGCAAAAAGTTTGCCCGTACGACCAAAACCTGGCTGAATTTCATCTAAAATCAGCATCGCGCCCACTTCGGTGCAGCGCGCTCTTACTTTTTCCAGATAACTTTCCTTTGGAAGAATAAATCCTGCGCCACCTTGAATGGTTTCCAAGACAACAGCAGCCGTTTTTTCTGAGATCTTGTCCAAATCACTTTCCAAATTGAATTCAATGTGTCGAATATCAGGAATCAGTGGTCTAAAGGCACTCTTACGCTCTTCCATCCCCAAAAGACTTAAACTGCCCATGGTATTCCCGTGATAGGCATGTTTGGCCGCAATAATTTGCGATCTGCCCGTATGCCTGCGTGCCAATTTAACGGCTCCTTCCATGGCTTCCGTACCCGAGTTCACTAAATAAGTGGTTTCTAGTTTTTCTGGAAGGAGTGAGGCCAGTAATTTACTGAACTCAACTGCGGGTGATTGTATGTATTCCCCATACACCATTACGTGCATGTATTGTTCCACTTGCGTTTTGATGGCTTCAACCACTTTGGGGTGACAATGTCCCAATCCGCATGCTGAAACTCCGGCGACAAAGTCCAAATGTGCATTGCCGTCCAAGTCATAAATGTAACTTCCCTTGGCATGCGATACCTCCAGACCCAAAGGATGGGGAGAGGTTTGGGCTTGATATGTGTAAAAATCGTTGTTGGACATTAAGGGGTCGCTGATTTCTTTTTAAGGGCTGGCTTTTTGGGTTTTATGCCTTGGGTGTTTCGAGCATTAATAGGATCGTTCTCATTGTTTTGACGCTCATTTTCTTCCGCATCTATGTCAATGGGATTGTCGATACCCCGAATTTTCACCAATTTGATATTGTTGTCATCCTCGTCAAAGATTTCTTCTTTGGACATGATTCGTTCATCACCACGCCAAACAAAACCTTTGAGTTTTCTACTTTCCACAGGTAAATCGGTTTCAGGGAAAATATCACCATCGGGGTTCACAAAAAAAGTGATGTCCTCAATGTCATTATTGGCCATCAATAAGCGAATTTTACTACAGATGGTTTTGTCGATGCCCACGAGTTCATCATCATCATTGTAGACGTAATAAATTACCTCGGTGTTCTGCACCAAGTCAATGATTTTGAGTTCGTTTTCTATAAACTTCCCAAAAAGATTGATGCCTTTTGCTTGGTTATACCCAGTTCCGCTAATGGTGTCCAAGGAAATAATAAAGGCATTTTCAATCACTTTAAGGGAGTCCAATTTATCCGTTTCCAAATCGGAAATCAAATGGATGCTATCTCCAGTAATTTGGTTATCCACATTCCACAAGACGGGGTTTTTTATCAATTGGGTAATGCCCGTGGCCTCATCAAAATGAATGGAATCACATTTTCCGCTCAAGTCGGTTTTGTAGAATTTGGCATTTCTGAATGCCCGAAGTACGCGTTCCTCTTCTTTGCCCGTAACCATTAGGGTGTCGCCGTGCATATAGAGGGAGTCTTTTTGTACCAAGCTGATGGAAACGGCTCTTTTAGTGGCAAAAACCGAATCTTTGGCTTTGTGAACTTCTGCATAATGGGCTCTAATCACCCCATTATTGATGGTGTCGGTAATCTTGATGTTGTTGGTGGCCGAGGCAAACTCAGTGGCCTTGTCAAAATAGAGGCTATCGCCTTCAATGATTTTTTGGTCGTAGTCGATACGGGTGTTCTTAATACCGTAGCCCTGTTCAATAGTGGTGTCGTAAAAACCACGTTCGCAATAAATCTTGTATTCTTCGCCTGTTATGGTAGATGGGCCATACATGTAGGCATTTTTCGATTCGGTGTAATAATCCAGTTGTTCGGAATCGATGGTGTATTCGGGATTATCGATATGTACTTTTTTCTGGAACTGATATTTTTTCGGCTCCATAAAATAGGTTCCAATAAGGCTTGTAAGCACATTGGCAGAGTCCACCACTTTTCCTCCTGAATTATAATAGGCTTTTTGGTTCGCACGGTCAAAATAAAGGGTATCGGTGGTCAAGGTCATTTGTCCGTTGGTCAAATCGACACTTTCCCATGCTTTGGCCAATTTGGAATTACCGTCATAATCCATTTTGCCACTGTTCATTTCAATGGAATCCCCTTGTTGCATTCGGATGTTTCCTATGGCTTTCAATCGGTTTTCCTCCGCATAAAAAATGGCAATATCGCACCAAAGGTCTGCTCCTTGGTGTTCAAACTGTACTTGGCGCTCATCGTCCTTACTAAAAATAGAGGCTCCCGGAAATTGCGCTTCGTCCTTGGTAAAGTTGGCGCCGTAAACAATGTTTATTTGCCTGCCGCCTTGGGGTTGCTGCTGACCAAATACATTGAGTACGGACATTAGTAGAATGAAAAATGAAATGTGCTTCAAATTCATAGAATTTTGCCCAAAAGTAGGATTTTTACTGGAAGTGGCATACACTGTTTAGAAAGCTTTGGGATTTCGTTGTTCCTGCATCACATTTGTTTAGCGCGCTTTAAGATCAAGGTTATTTGACCGCAGTGGTAGGTATTGTGATATAGAATATGCCCTAAGAGTTTAGCTCTGGAAATTTGACCAAAAAATGGAGTGTCAATTTTTTCTGCCCATTCTGCTTCAGAAAGGGTGTCTAAAAGTCCATATAATTTTTGGTAGCCTTCGTCTACCAGCTTTTGGCTTTCTTCCTTGTTGTACAATTTACCAGTGTCTGTTTGACCCATTGTAGTATTTTGTACATCGGTGGAAATGCCCAAAAATTGAAGCAATAGATGCATGATTTCTCCAAGGTGCCGATAAATGAAACCCACCGACGCTGTATCCTCGTTTAACCTAAGAAAACTATTTTCCTGTGTTATTGCCTTGAAGGAAAAGTCGCAAGTAGTCCTGTTCTGCTCAATAAGGTCTTTAAGGATGTCTTTGGTCATGCCCTTAAGTTTTGATGAAATTCCATCACCTTATTATTGAATCATTAAAAAAACTTACCTGTGGATGGTCTGCAATCTATCAGGCCCTACGGAAACAATCTTGATTGGAACTTCCAATTGCTCTTCCAAAAACGCGATGTAATCGTTCAAGGCAGGTGGTAAATCCTCTGCTTTGGTGAGTTTGGTGAGGTCTTTGGCCCAACCTTTCATTTCGGTGTAAATTGGAGTTACGTACTCTTCTTCGATATTGTAAGGTAGGTGTTTAATTTCCTCTCCTTTGTATTTGTAGGCGGTACAAACCTTTATGGTTTTGAAGCCACTCAAAACATCGGCCTTCATCATCATCAATTCGGTTACCCCATTAATTTGAACAGCATACTTTAAGGCTACAAGGTCTAACCAACCGCAACGTCTAGGCCTACCAGTGGTGGCACCAAATTCATTGCCTACGCGGCCCATGGTTTCTCCATCTTCATCAAAAAGTTCGGTGGGGAAGGGACCACTGCCCACACGGGTGGTATAGGCCTTAAAAATTCCGAATACCCTTTTAATTTTGTTGGGTGCCACGCCCAATCCAGTACAAGCACCTGCTGCAGTGGTATTGGAAGAGGTTACGAAGGGGTAGGTTCCAAAATCAATATCCAACAAAGAACCTTGGGCTCCTTCGGCCAATATTTTCTTGTTCTCTGCTTGGGCATTGAACATATATTCTTCACTGTCGATGAAGGTCAATTTCTTCAACATTTCAACACCTTCACAGAACTCGGCTTCCAATTCGGCCAAATTATATTGAATGTCCACATTGTAGAAATCTATCATGGTCTCATGCTTATCTGCCAGCGCACGGTATTTGGTCTTCCAATCATCAAATTCCAAATCACCCACACGCATTCCGTTTCTTCCGGTCTTGTCCATATAGGTTGGACCAATACCCTTAAGGGTGGAGCCAATTTTTGCTTTTCCCTTTGAAGCTTCAGAAGCAGCATCCAACAAACGGTGTGTTGGTAAAATCAGGTGTGCCTTTCTGGAAATAAAAAGTTTGGAAACAATATCAATATTGAATTGCTCCAGGTTATCCAATTCTTTTTTGAAGATAACAGGGTCGATTACAACTCCGTTACCCACAATGTTGATGGCATTTTTATGAAAAATCCCAGAGGGAATGGTGTGTAAAACGTGCTTTATGCCATCGAACTCCAAGGTGTGGCCAGCATTTGGTCCTCCTTGAAAGCGTGCGATAATATCGTATTCCTTGGTGAGTACATCAACTATTTTTCCTTTTCCTTCGTCTCCCCATTGGAGTCCAAGCAATAAATCTACCATGTAATGTTCGGGTTATTCAGTTAGGTTTCCTTCTTCTTTGTTTCGGGTTCCGTAGAAATATAAAGAGTGGGTATTGATTTTTATATCAAATACCTCTTCTATCGTTTTTTTGATGGATTGGATGCGTGGGTCACAAAACTCCACAACTTCGCCGGTATCGGTCAAGATTACGTGGTCGTGTTGACGGTCGAAATACGATTTTTCGTATTGGGCCTGATTTTTCCCAAATTGGTGTTTGCGCACCAACTTGCAATCCAACAATAGTTCTATGGTGTTGTAGAGTGTGGCACGGCTCACCCTGTAATTCTTGGTCTTCATTTTAATGTAAAGGGATTCTACATCAAAATGGTCGTCACTTTCGTAAATTTCTTGTAAAATGGCGTAGCGCTCAGGTGTTTTTCTATGTCCATTTTCCTCTAAGAAAGTGGTGAACACGTTTTTTACAATTTCCTGATTTTTATTGTTGTCCATAAGCTTAATAGCTCTGCTAATGTACAAAGGTACAGCTAAAAATTAAATTCTGGTTACTTTGTGGATACCTTCGACCTGCTTTAAATTCTCAATGAGCTTTTTAAGGATGTTATTGTTTTTAACCACCAGGGTAATCTTTCCTTTAAAGGTGCCTCCATCTGCATTAAAATTCAGATTTCGCATGTTCACGTGCATGTTTTCTGAAATGATTTTGGTAATATCCTTCACCAATCCCATGTTGTCGATTCCCATCAATTGAATGTCCACAGAAAATTCCTCTTGTGAAGAATCAATCCATTTGGCACTGATAATTCTGTAGGCGTAATTGGATTGTAATGAAATGGCGTTGGGGCAGTTCTTTTTATGTACTTTGATGCCGTCGTTTACGCTTACAAACCCAAATACATCGTCCCCAGGGATAGGGTTACAGCATTGGGATAATTTGTAGCTGAGGCGTTCCTCTTCTTTTCCGAATACGAGCAAATCGTACTTAACGGTAATCTCATTTTTGTCAATATCCTTGGGAACAGGGGTTTTGCGCATCCTGTTTTTAAAGAAATTGATAAATGCATTGTGATAAGAGGATGAAAAGTCTTTTAGCTTGTCGTTATCAATAACACCAATACCCACACGGTAGAAGAGGTCCAAACTGGTTTTTAATTTGAAATAATTGACCAGTTTGTTTACCGAATCCTCGTTCAAATTGATTTTTTGCGCTTTTAATTTTCTTCGAAGGATTTCTTTTCCTTCTGCGGCCACTTCTTTTTTCTCCTCACTTAGCGAAGATTTGATTTTGGCACGGGCACGAGCCGTTTGTGCGTAATCCAACCAGTTTTGGGTGGGTTTGGCACTGTCGGAGGTGATTATTTCCACTTGGTCACCGCTGCGCAATACCGTTCCTAAAGGAACCAACTTTCCATTCACCTTGGCTCCACGGGTGCGCATTCCCACTTCGGTGTGGATGTTGAAAGCAAAATCCAAAGCAGTGGCACCTTTGGGCATGGATTTCAAGTCTCCCTTGGGGGTAAACACAAATATTTCTTTGGCGTAGAGGTTCAGTTTAAACTCTTCAACAAAATCCACAGCATTGCCATTGGAGCTTTCCAAGGCTTCCTGTAATTTATTGAGCCATTCCTCTATGCCTTGTTCTTTTTGGTTTCCGTGTTTGTATTTAAAGTGGGCGGCATACCCTTTTTCGGCAATTTCGTGCATACGCTCACTTCGTATCTGCACTTCGACCCATTTGCCTTTTGGTCCCATAACGGTAATGTGGAGTGCTTCATACCCGGTTGACTTGGGAGAGGTAATCCAATCACGCAGTCGAATAGGGTTAGGGGTAAAGTGATCCGTTACAATAGAGTAAATTTTCCAGGCCAAGAATTTTTCATTCTTTCGGTCGGATTTATAGATGATTCGAATGGCGAATTTATCGTAAACCTCTTCAAAAGTTACGTTTTGGGCCTTCATCTTTCTGCGGATGGAGAAAATGGATTTCATCCTTCCTTTTATGAAGTAATTGAGCCCTTCGCGATCCAACGAGTTTCGAATCACATCGGAGAAGGATTCGATATAGGCCAAATTCTCCTCTTCGGTATCTTCAATTTTGCCCAAAATATCATAGTAGACCTCTGGCTCGGTATATTTTAAGGCAAGGTCTTCTAAGTCGGTCTTAATATTGTAAAGCCCAATTCTATGCGCCAATGGGGCATAGATATAGAGTGTTTCCGATGCAATTTTTACCTGTTTGTGCTCTGGCATGGAATCCATGGTGAGCATATTGTGGTATCGGTCTGCAATTTTGATGATGATTACACGAACATCATCATGAAGGGTCAGCAACATTTTTCTAAAGTTCTCTGCTTGCTGACTTATGTCTTTGTCTTTTTTTAAATGCGCAATTTTGGTGAGGCCGTCAACGATTCGTGCCACGGTTTCCCCGAACATTCGCTCAATGTCATCCAAAGTGTACGGAGTATCCTCCACAACATCGTGAAGCAGGGCAGAGGCAATGGAAACAGCATCCAACCCAATTTCCGAAGCCACAATTTTAGCTACGGCAATGGGATGGAAAATGTATGCTTCTCCCGATTTTCGCCTTTGTTCTTTATGGGCATCCACAGCCACATCAAAAGCGGAGCGTATCAATTTTTTGTCCTCGTCGGTCAAAGTTTGATAGCTGATGCGAAGCAATTCTTTGTATTGCTTTGCAATTTCTTTGTTTTCTTTTTCTATAGCAGCCTCCGTCATAGTCTATTAAAATTACTACAATCTTATTACCTAAACAACAAAAACTATGCCCGCAAGTTTCTTATGCGTTCCACCAATGGTGGGTGGGAATAGTGTACAAATACGTAAGCAGGGTGTGGCGTAAGGTTGCTCAAACTCTTTTTGGATAGTTTTTTTAAAGATGTGACCAAAGGTGTTGCCGCAAAAGTAGTCTTGGCATAATCATCGGCTTGAAACTCAAATTTTCTGGATAAGTAATTCATGGCCAACCCGGTGATTTCTGAAATGGGACTGTATAAAAGGGTAAACCCAATCAGCGCTGCATGAAAACTCGGTGTGCTCACGCCAATCGCTTGAGAAATTTCAGGATGGTTGATGAACAATGAAAGAATGTAAAGGGTGAACCCAATCGTCAGCAAAGAAACTGCCAAGTTAAAAATAATATGGTTTCGTTTGTAATGTCCAACCTCGTGTGCCAAAACGGCCACAATTTCATCCTCATCCAGGTCATTGATCAAGGTGTCGAACAAGGTGATGCGTTTTTCTTTACCAAAACCCGAAAAATAGGCATTGGCTTTGGTGGAACGTTTGGAACCATCAATCACAAAAATATTTTTGAGCTCAAAACCGACCTTTTGTGCATAGGTTTCAATCGCAGTTTTTAAACTTCCATCGTCCAAAGGTGTTTGTTTATTGAACAAAGGCACTATCAACCTGCTATAAAATAGATTGATGAACAACATAAATATTCCAATCATGGCCCAGGCATATAACCAAAAATTGGGTCCTGCGGCTTGATAAAACCAAATAAAGATGGATAGGATTCCCCCACCTAAAACAGCGGCCAAAATGCCACCTTTCACTTTGTCTGAAAAGAAAAGCTTCTTGGTGGTTTTGTTAAAACCGTATTTTTCTTCAATCACAAAAGTTCTATAATAAGAAAATGGAAGGCCTAAAATGGCGCTGCCAATGGTAATGATTCCGAAGAAAACCAATGCCATTGGAATCGTGTTTTCCGTGTAGGAACGAGTGATTTTATCTACCCATTCAAATCCACCGAACCATAAAAAGCATAGGGTGAGCAACAAGGAAAACCCATCAGAAACCAATCCAAACTTATAGTTGGTTTGTTTGTACTGCTGGGATATTTTGTATTCAGATTCGTTGTACACATCAGAAAGTTCGGCAGGTACGGTGGATTTAAATCGTTTGGCATTGAGATACTCCAAAACTTGATGGACCAAAAATTGGACTACCAGTATTACAAGTATTACATAAAAGAGTATGTTTTTTTCCATAGCTTAAAATCCGCGCTGCCGCTTCGCTTCAAATATAAGTATTGCGGCCGATACCGAGACATTCATGGAATCTATCTCGCCTTGCATCGGAATAATTATATTTTGGTCGGAGTTTTGAAGCCATTCTTCGGTTAAACCCGTGGCCTCTGTTCCCATTACCATTGCGGTTGCTCCTATAAAGTCGCAGTCCACATAGTTTTTGGAAGCTGTTAGTGCAGCACAGTAAATTTTTATTTGGTTGGTTTTTAAAAAATCAATGATCTGTTCCGTGGTGCCCATGGCAATCTGTTTGGTAAACACACAGCCAACGCTGGAACGGATAATGTTTGGGTTATATAGGTCAGATTTGGGATTTGCTATAAGAACGGCATCTACAGCCGCGGCGTCTGCAGTGCGTAAAAGTGCACCGATGTTTCCTGGTTTTTCTGGCGCTTCGGCCACCAACACTAAAGGCGTTGTCGAAGTGAAAGAAATATCGTTTAAGGTGTGCGATTTGCTTTTCACTAAGCTAATAATGCCTTCCGTAGTGCCGCGATGTGCCAATTTTTCGTAAACAGCTTTGGTTATGGCAATCACTTCAACATGGGCAAGATCGAGTTCTTTTTCAATTTGGCTAATGGAAATAATTTCTTCGCAATACAGTAGTGTTTTGATTTGATAATCTCCTTTTTGGGCAAGTTGTATCTCGCGTCTGCCTTCCAGAACAAATAGGCCTGACTTTTTGCGTTCACGGGATTTTTCCTTCAGTTGGAGGATTTTTTTAACCAAAGGGTTTTGGACACTACTGATCAATTTGGTTTCCATCACAGGGTAAAAATAGGATTTCTTGTAATTTAAAAAAGGGCTTTTCGACCAAGGACAAAATATATTTCATGAAAAAAATAACCATCCTACTCTCTTTCATGTCCATTTTGGCCTGTAAAGAAACTCCAAAAAAAGAAGAAACCAGCACAACGGAACCAAAAGAAACTGTTGTAGAAAAATCCCATTATCCCGAGGCTATGTCCCACATTTTTGATGCCCATGGCGGATTGAAACTATGGAAGAGCCAGCGAACCCTGTCTTTTGTGCTTCCCAAACCAGAATTGCCTGAAACGCATACCATAGACCTTTGGTCTCGATTGGATAGGGTGGACACCGAACAATTCTCCATGGGATTTGATGGAAAGGAAGTTTGGTTACTTGATCTTGAAGAACAATACAAAGGTGATGCTGCTTTTTATCATAATTTGATGTTCTACTTCTATGCCATGCCGTTTGTGTTGGCTGATGACGGCATCATGTATTCCGATACGGAGGCTTTGGAATTTGAGGGAATATCGTATCCCGGAATGAAAATAGCGTACCAAAATGGGGTAGGGGCTTCATCCAAGGATGAATATTATATTCATTTTAAACCCAAAACGCATCAAATGGCTTGGTTGGGCTATACTGTTACGTATAGGTCTGGAGAAAGTTCCGATAACGTGAGATGGATTCGGTACCATGATTGGCAACAAATCAATGGGCTTGTATTGCCAAAATCCATTTCTTGGTTCAGTTATGAGGGGCGAGAATTGAAAGAGCCAGTGAGTACAGTGACTTTTGAAAACGTAAAGTTGAGCAAAGTGCCACAACCTAAAAGTTTTTATGCTATGTCAGAAGGTGCAAAAGCTGTTCCGGTTAAAGGAAAATAATCAATTATGTGAAACAAAAAAGCGGCGTTCCATCGAACGCCGCTTTCTTTTTGTATTAATTGGAAAAAATTATTTTCCTTCTCTTTCGTATTTGCCCATGTACCTTTTCCAAAGTTCGGTCTGGTGGGTTTCCAAAGAAATATCCCTGCCATCGATAAAGGCTTTGGTCAATTGATTGGTACGCATGTCCATGGCATCACCTTCCGAAATAAATAAAGTGGCACTTTTGCCTACCTCCAAAGTACCGTACATATCGTCGATACCTAGAATTTTGGCGGTGTTGCCTGTCAGCATTTTAATTCCGGTTTCCTTATCAAGGCCTTGCGCTACGGCTTGACCGGCATAAAAGCCCATATTTCGGGTTTGGAAGTTGCTCATGTCCTCATTCTGAATACCAACCAATAGACCTGCATCTACCAATAGTTTTGGTAATTTATAAGGTAGGTCGTAATCATCATCTTCCATTTTCGGAAGGGAATGGGTCACGTTCACCAAAACAGGAATGTTGTTTTCTTTCAAAAATTCGGTAATTCGGTACGCTCTGTAGCCACCAACCAGTACAATGTGCTTTACTCCAACTGCCTTGGCAAAAGTTACCGCATCGGTAATCTCCTTTTCTCCATCCGCGTGGATATACAATTTTTTGGAACCGTCAAAAAGACCTTCCATGGCAGCAAATGGCAAGTTTTTCTCTTTTTCATCAGCTTTGCTGTATGCATCAGAATTTTCGAAAAACATTTTTATATCGTCCATTTCTTTACCA